>CAYZXP010000041.1:0-19450 GCA_964482415.1 uncultured Bifidobacterium sp.
GATCGCGCGATGCCATCGTCGAGGGCAGCGCGGGTGTGCTGGCGCTGACGGAAGATCAGTTCTGATGCCTTCGGATGGCCGGCCTAGGTGCCGGCCATTTCCCAGGGATTGAGCAGATCGACGCCGCAGGCATTGAAGTCAGCGGTGTTTCTTGTCACCACAGTCATTCGGTGAACCAGTGCCGTGGCCGCGATCATCGCATCGCGGTCGGCGCAGCGATTCGGCACATGCAAGGCCGCACATCGGCGTGCCACCTCAGTATCCATCGGCAGGATCCGGTTTGCGAATACCTGCAACACCTGATTTTCCAGCCACAACCTCAGGCGTCGCCCTTGGTTGGCGTCACGTCGCTCCATTTGCAGTACACCGGTTTCCAGTTCGAGTACGGTGACTGCTGACAGGAAGAGGCGATCAGCGGGCATGCGGGCGGCCCAGGCGACGACGTTCGCGTCTGCCCTCCCGGACTTCGCTTTCCTCAGCTCCGAGAGTACGTTGGTATCGAGCAGGTGCATCAGGACAGGTCGGCTGGCCGGAACACTGTGTCCAGCTTCGGCGGGGTAAAGTCGACATCATCGTCGGCCGGCATGGAAACGAGGTCGGCGAGATTCTCTTCGCTGCAGGTGAGGCGACGGTACTCGTCGATGGTCAGCAAGACATGCGAAGCACGACCCCGATCTGTGATGAAGACGGGGCCGTTCGCTGCCGCCTTTTTTGCGCCGGTCGTGTCCTGATTGAACTCCCGGCTGGAGAGGGTGGTGATGTGCATGGCAGTCCTCCCGGCGAATAATGTAGAAACGTTACTACTTTAGTCGCCTGGTCGCAAGCTCAACCGTAGGCGCCGCCCGTCAGCATCAGGTCAAACGCCCGCGCGATCACGGTCAGCAGCAGCGTTGCGCCGTAGAACAGGTTGGCGACCATCAGTGCCGCGACCGGCCAGCGCGAGTCGGATGGCTCGCCGGAGCCGGCATTCCAGGTCGCGTCCCATTTTTCATCCGGCATCAGCCCGATGACGAAGGTCTCGATGCTGGCCACCAGCGCCGACAGCACCAGCGGCGCCGCGGTGATCAGCAACGGCTGGCCGGGCAGCGCCAGCAGCAGTACCACGGTCGCCGGCAGGCTGGCAAAATGCAGCCAGCCCCAGCGGTCGCGCAGCCCGTTCAGATAGAAGCGGTGCAGGCCGATGGCGCCCAGCAGGAAGGAAATCAGCGCGGCGAGGGTTTTGTTCTTGTGGCGGGAAGTCATGTTCAGGGGCGTGGATCCATGCGGGTTCGCAGGCGGATCGCGTACCCGGATGGCAAGATTTGCAAAGCCGCCAGTGTGCCGCAGCGCGGGCCCGGCTGCAAACCCGGAAGCCCGACTTGTTGCCCGGTAGTGAAAACCGTTATAATCACGGACTTTTCCGCGTCCGAACCCATTTTTTCGAGAAGATCATGGTCGTAATTCGTCTTTCCCGTGGCGGCTCCAAGAAGCGCCCGTTCTACAACATCGTTGCCACCGATTCCCGCAGCCGTCGTGACGGCCGCTTCATCGAGCGCATCGGCTTCTACAACCCGATCGCTTCCGGCGCTGCCGAAGGCTTCAGCATCAAGCAGGATCGTCTGGCCCACTGGCAAGGCGTTGGCGCGCAACTGTCGCCGACCGTCGAGCGCCTGGTGAAGGCTGCTGCCAAGAAGGCTGCCTAATTTGGCTTCTGGCAGTACTTCGGGAGCCCCGCTTCCCGACGACCTGGTGCTGGTCGCGCATGTCACCGGCGCCTATGGCATTACCGGATGGATCAGGCTGAGGCCGTATTCGTCCGACGCCGACGCGCTGCTGCATGCGAAGACCTGGTGGCTGGACAAGCCCGAACTGCATGACGTTGACGTGATGCAGGTGCGCACGCAGGGTGAAGATGTCGTCGCCCGCATCATGGGCATCGAAAGCCGGAACGCTGCGGAAGATTTGCGCGGCGCGACGGTCCAAATCCGGCGCGCACATTTCCCGCCGCTGGACGACAACGAGTTCTACTGGATCGACCTGATCGGCCATGACGTCGTCAACCTCGCCGGCGAAGCGCTCGGCAAGGTCACCGGCCTGATGGACAACGGCGCGCACCCGATTCTGCGGGTCGAGGTTCCGGCGCAGGGCGCGGACAAGGCGCAGGAATTGCTGATACCGTTCGTCGATCGCTTCGTGCCCGGGGTCGACCAGACAGCTAAAGTGATTACCGTCGACTGGGAAAAGGATTTCTGACCAGCCCGACGTACAGCAGGAGGGAAGATGCAGTTTGATGTCATCACGCTCTTCCCGGAAATGTTCAGCGCACTGACCGCATCGGGCATCACGCGGCGCGCGTTCGAACAGAAGCGGTGCGAGCTGTCCCTGTGGAATCCGCGCGATTTCACCAGCGACAATCACCGGACCGTGGACGACCGGCCTTACGGCGGCGGCCCCGGCATGGTGATGATGGCCGCGCCGCTGGAAAGCGCGATCGTCGCCGCGCGCGCGAGGCAGCAGCAGGCAGGCTTGCCGCAACCGCGCACGATCTACCTGTCGCCGCAGGGCGCGCCGCTGGATCACCGCAAGGCGGTGCAGCTGGCGACCGAACCGGGTCTGGTGCTGCTGTGCGGCCGCTATGAAGCGGTCGACCAGCGACTGCTGGACCGCTGCGTCGACGAGGAGATCAGTCTCGGCGACTTCGTGTTGTCGGGCGGCGAGCTGCCGGCGATGGCGCTGATGGATGCCGTGATCCGGCTGTTGCCGGGCGTGCTGAATGACGACGCGTCGGCGGTGGAAGACAGTTTCGTCAACGGGCTGCTGGATTGTCCGCATTACACGCGGCCCGAGGTGTATGAAGGCGTGCCGGTGCCCGACGTGCTGCTCGGCGGCCATCATGCGCAGATCGCGAAATGGCGGCGCGCGAAGTCGCTCGAGGCCACGCTGAAGAAGCGGCCGGAGCTGATCGCGCAGGCGCGCACGCAAGGATTGTTGAGCAAGGCCGATGAGGCCGTGCTGAAGGAATTGCAGCAGTAGTTGTTGCAGTGCCCGGGCGAGAGCCCGGTTTTGTTAACCCCATCCTCTACCGGGCATCAGGAGAGTCGCTTCCGAACGGAACACTCAGGCGCCGGCAAGATGGTCTAGGAGATAGAAATGGATCTGATCCAGCAACTCGAGCAGGAAGAGATTGCCCGCCTCGGCAAGAACATCCCTGAATTCGCACCGGGTGACACCGTCATCGTGAACGTCAACGTCGTCGAAGGCAACCGCAAGCGCGTGCAGGCCTACGAAGGCGTCGTGATCTCGCGCCGCAACCGTGGCCTGAACTCGAACTTCATCGTCCGCAAGATCTCGTCGGGCGAAGGCGTCGAGCGTACGTTCCAGCTGTACTCGCCGCTGATCGCGTCGATCGAAGTCAAGCGCCGCGGTGATGTCCGCCGTGCGAAGCTGTACTATCTGCGTGAGCGTTCGGGCAAGTCCGCACGTATCCGCGAAAAGCTGCCGACCCGTCGCGCAGCTGCTGCGCAGTAATCGCCACTGCGATCCGGAAAAGGGCACCTTGCGTGCCCTTTTTTGTTTTCGGGCGCGTGCATTGGCCGCGCCTCCTGACCCACGGACATGAGCAAGATCGTATTTGACCCGACGCAGGCGCAGATCGAGGCGCTGGCCAATGAACCCCCGGTGCCGCCGACGCGGCTGTCGCCCGACTGGCTGCGCCGCCGCTTCGTCGAGCCCGTTATCTGGACGCCGGAGTTCGGCGCCGAGTCGGAGATGAATTTCAGCGGCCGTCCGCCGGTGCCGGCGGCGGTGCTGGTGCCGCTGGTCGTGCGCGAGAGCGAGCTGAACCTGCTGCTGACGCTGCGCACCGCGCACCTGAACGATCATGCGGGACAGGTCAGCTTCCCCGGCGGCCGCGTCGATCCGGAAGACAGCGACGCCATCGCGACCGCGTTGCGCGAAACCGAGGAAGAGGTCGGGCTGGCGCGCCGGCATGTCGAGGTGATCGGCAGCCTGCCGGAATACCAGACGGGCACCGGCTTCACGGTCACGCCGGTGGTCGCGCTGGTCCATCCGCCGTTCGAACTGGCTGCCGATGCCTTCGAGGTCGCCGAGATCTTCGAAGTGCCGATGAGCTTCCTGATGGACGGCGCCCATCACGAGCGGCGCAGCGCCGAGCTGCCAAATCGCCCGGGACGGCGCAGCTTCTATTCGATGCCGTACCGCGATTACTTCATCTGGGGTGCGACAGCTGCGATGCTGCGCAATCTTTACCATTTCCTCCGCGCCGATTGAGCTGCATCACCTGATAAGCTATTGCCTGTCGCGTAATCAATCCGGAACGAGCCCATGACCCTGTTCTCCATCCTGTGCGTGCTGCTGCTGGAGCAGTTTCGTCCGCTGCGCAAGGACAACCCGATCTACGGATGGATCAAGGCGTTCGCCGAGCGCGTCGAGCGCAGCTTCAATGCCGGGCGTGCCGAGCATGGCCGGCTGGGCTGGCTGGTACTGGTCAGCACGATGGTGGTGCCGACACTGCTGGTGTACTGGCTGCTGGCGCTGGCCGGTCCGCTGGCGCAGCTGGCATGGACCATCGTCATCGTCTATCTGACGCTCGGCTTCCGCCATTACAGCCACTATTTCACCGCGATCCAGGTCGCGCTGAACGAAGGCGAACTGCCCGAGGCGCGCCGCCTGCTGGCCGAATGGACCCGCGTCGATACCGCCGACCTCGATGCAAAGGAAGTCGCCCGCATTGCCGTCGAGCGCGCGCTCGTCACCACGCACCGGAACGTGTTCGGCGTGTTCTTCTGGCTGCTGATGCCGTTCGGCCCGGCCGGCGCCGTGCTGTACCGGGTGGCTGAATATGCGTCGCGCGCATGGAGCGAACCGGAGCACCTGAAGGACGAACCCTTCGGCGGCTTCGCGCAAAAGGCGTTTTACGTGATTGACTGGGTGCCGGCGCGTCTGACCGCGGTCGCCTTCGCCATCGTCGGCAATTTCGAGGATGCGGTCTACGCATGGCGCAATTTCGCGCGCCGCTGGAGCGATGAATCGGTCGGCATCATCCTGTCGGCCGGCGGCGGCGCGATGGGCGTACGCCTCGGCACGCCGGCCGAATATGCGCCCGACATGCCGACGATCGACGTGACTGCGCTCGAATCTCATCCCGACATCGAGATCCTCCCCGGCGAAGAGCCGTCGCAGCGCGCGCTGCAGAGCACCGTCGGCCTGATCTGGCGCGCGTTGCTGTTGTGGATATTGTTGCTGCTGATCGTATCGGTCGCGAACTGGCTGGGCTGAGCCGGCGCCGCCGCTGTTACTGCTGCCACAAGAACACGCGATTCATCACCGATTGGCTTTGCTCGGTAGCCGAGTCTTGAGTAAGATAGCGGAATTGCTGCGCTGCCGCAGAACGGTGGCGCAGCTACACCCTACGGCTACAGAAAGAACGGCTACCCATGGCCAGCTCGGACCTCGATACCGCAACTCCCGGCACGGATTTCATCATTCAGGGGCTGACCAGTGCCGGTCGTCCCTTCCGGCCCAGCGACTGGGCTGACCGGTTGTGCGGCATCATGAGCCGCTTCCATCCGGAAGAATCACACGGTTTCGACCGCCACCTCCGCTATTCCCCGTACGTCACGCCCGCGCTGATTGAAGGCGTGCGCTCGGTGCTGGTCGACGGCCGCCTGCACGAACTCGAGCCGCTCGCCTATCTGTTCCTGCGCGACTTCGCGCGCGACAACGACCTGCGCATCATCGAGGCCTGCGTGCTGCCTGAACAGGACACCGCGACGGTCTGAACGCCAGTACAACGCCTGCGCCAGATTCGTTCAACGCTCTCTCTGCGCAAGGGTAGTTCCGCCGGCATGAACTGTTAGCGCTACTGCTAACAGTTGCTGGGCATTCCGCCCATCTCTCGCAAGCTGTTCCGTCGCGTTATTCACGGACATGCCTGCAATGCCTGAAGTTTCCACCGACGCCGGTTTCAGCCTGGTCGAGCTGATGATCGCGCTTGCGGTTGCCGCCATCATCGCGGCCTTTGCGATCCCTTCTTATCAGGGCTACCTGCAGCGCTCCTACCTTCCCGAAGCCAGCAGCGGCCTGCTGCTGACCGGCTTGCGGCTCGAGCAGTACTACCAGGACCGGCGCAGCTATGCCGGCGACAGCGGCTGCGGCGTCGCGCTGCCGGCCGCGCGGCATTTCATCTTCAGCTGCACGCCCGCGGCCGATGGCCAGTCCTTCGTGCTGACGGCCACCGGGGTGCAACAGGACACGATGCGCGGCTTCGCGTTCACGCTGGACCAGCAAGGCAATGCGCGCACGACGGCACTGCCCGAAGGGTGGGGCACGGTGCCGCAGCCGTGCTGGATCACGAAGCGGGGCAGCGGATGCTGACCGCGTGGCGGCCCGGGCAAGCGCGCGGCGTTTCCCTCGTCGAGTCGCTGGTCGTGCTGGCCGTCAGCGCGGTGGTGCTGGCAACGGGTGCGCCGGCGCTGGGCCGCTGGGTGCGTGATCTCGAAGTGCGCAGCAGCGCCGGCGCGCTGCTGTCAGCGCTGCAAGCGGCACGCACCGAGGCGGTCACGCGCAACGCCGACGTGCGGCTTGCGCTCGGCGATGCGCAGGGCCGCATCGGCTGGCGCCTGTCCTGCGTGCGCGTGACGCCGCATTGCCCGGACACGATACGCCGCCAGCCGGTCGACGGCGCCAGCCGCGTGCGCTGGGGCGCCGCGGTGGTGACAGCGATGCCGGCATTCGGCACAGCCCTGGTGGCCGGCGCCGCCATGCCGGGACAAATCGGTTTCGATGCCATGGGCGCAGCCCCGGATATCGCGGCCGGCACCGGACTGGCGCGCATCGATGTCACGCATGCCGACAGCGCCGATAGCGCCGATGCGCATCGGCTGATCGTGCTGGTCGCCGCACAGGGCATGGCGCGACTGTGCGATCCGGCCGCGGCCGCGGGCCATCCCGAGCATTGCCACTAAGCGTATTCATGGTGATGCGCGAGCGCCTTTTCCGTTCCTGCCAGCGCGGCAGCACGCTGGTCGAGGGACTGCTGGCCGTGGTCGTGTTCTCGGTCGGACTGGTGGGCTTGCTGAGGCTGCTGTCGGGTGCGATGGTCGACGGCGCGAATGCGCAATACCGCAGCGAAGCCGGCCTGCTCGCGTCCGACCTGGTTGGTCGCATGTGGACCGGCGACCGCTCGCTGGCGGGCCTGAGGCTGCGCTTCGGCGACGCCGCGGCGGCTGAATATCGTGACTGGCAGCAGCGTGTGCAGGCCACGCTGCCCGGCGTGTCGGACAGCGCGAATGCGCCGCAGGTCAGCATCGGGGACTCGCGCGACGTGACGATCACGCTGGGCTGGCAGGCGCCCGGCGAGGACCGGCCGCACCAGCTGCTGGTACACACGCGGATCGGCGACTAGGCAATGCGCGCCGCAGACACCGGACGACAGCAGGGCGCCAGCCTGATCGACCTGATGGTGGGGCTCGCCGTCGGCTTGGCGGCGACGCTGGTGACGCTGAATGTCGCCGTCAGCTTCGAGGCACGCCGACGCTCGCTGACCGGCATCGCCGATGCGCAGGGAAATGCCGGCTACGCGATCACGATGCTGTCGCGCGAATTGCGCATGGCCGGCCACAGCCTCGGCCCGCCGGAGGCACTCGACTGCCAGCTGCATCGCGCGGCGACCGGCGCGGCCGATGCAGTCATCGCGTTACGGCCGGTGCGCATCACGCAAGGGACGAACGGCGCTTCCGACACGCTGGTCACGCTGGCCGGCGGCATCCGCTCGGCGCCGGCCGCGCGCCTGATCGCGCCTTACCTGCTCGACAGCGGGCTGCTTCAGCTCGACAGCACCGTCGGCATGGCCACCGGCGACCAGCTGATGCTGCAATCCGATGGCAAGCCTGAATGCGCATTGCTGGCCATCGCGGGCTTTGGCGCCGGATCGTCGTATGCGGTGCTGCCGGCGGCGGCGCCCGACATCCTGCCGGGAACGACCTTCGGCACGGGCAGCGCGGCCGTCAACCTCGGCGCGCTGCGCCATCGCCGCTACACGGTGGACAACCGGCAGCGTCTGCAAATGGCGGCTTTCAACAACGGCAGCGGTCTGTGGAGCGGGTCGACGCTGGCCGACGGCGTGGCCAGCCTGCAGCTGCAATACGGTTTCGACGTGCGCCCGGGCACGCCGGCCATGCCGCAGGTCGGCTTCTGGAGCGACGACCTCATCGACGCGGATGGCAACGGCAGCATCGACGCCGCCGACTGGCGCCGCCTGCTCGCACTGCGCATCGCCATCGTCACGCGCAGCGCGCAGCGCAAGGACGGGCCCTGCGATGCCGCCGTGCCGGCATGGCTGGCCGGGAACCCGAACAGCGGTGCACTTGAGCCGACGCCGATCCGCGTTGATCATCTGCCGGACTGGCGCTGCTGGCGCTATCGCGTGCTGCAGTCCGAGGTGCCCTTGCGCAACCAGATCTGGAGCGACGACTGATGCGCGCCGGCGCCCGTAGCGCGCGCGGCGCGAGCCTGCTGGTCGCGCTGATCGTGCTGGTGATGATGAGCGTCGGCGCACTGGCGATGGTGCGTGCGGTCGGGACAGGTCTGCTGGTGGCCGGCAATTTCTCGTTCCGGCAGGCGGCCGTGCTGGCGTCGGAAAACGGCAGCGAGGCGGCGATCGACTGGCTGAACGCGCATGCCACCAGCGCCGATGTCTACGGCGACCTGCCTGCGGCCGGCTACTACGCGAATGCGCTCCCCGGGCTCGACCTGACCGGTGCCGCCGCAGCGGCTCCGGCGACCGTGGACTGGCTCGATGACCGTTGCAGCGGGCGCGGCGGCATCGCCTGCGTGCAGCCGTCGCCGCCGCTGCCGCCCGATCCCGCCGGCCATACGGTGCGCTACCTGATACAGCGGCTGTGCCGCGGCGCCGGCAGTCCCGAGGCGGCGGCCAACAGCTGCCTGCTGCATCGCTCCGCCTCCGGCGGCAGCACCAACCGCGGCCAGCTCAGCTACGGCGCCGCAAAGCATTTCGATCCCGCGAATGCGGTGTACTACCGCATCACCGTCCAGGTGCGCGGCCCGCGCGGCACGACCGCGTTCACCCAGACCCTCGTCCATTTCTGATGAACCGATCACGCTTCCCTGCCGCCGCAGTGCGCATTGCCTGCGCCATCGCGCTGGCCTGCGCGGCCGCCCGGGCCGACGCGCTGACGGACCTTGCGCAGGCGCCGATTCCCTTCCTCGTGGCCGCACCGGTCAAGCCGAACATCCTGTTCATCCTCGACGATTCCGGCAGCATGCAATGGAGCTATCTCGGCGATGAAGTGATCCCCAACCAGTATGAGAATGCGGTCGGCTACCGCAGCAGCCTGTGCAACAAGGTCTACTACGACCCGCAGGTACGTTACGAGCCGCCGCCGCGTGCCGATGGCAGCCTCTATCCGCAGCAGCCGTTCGGCGCGGCGAGCTACGATGGTTTTCGTGCCGATGCATTCACGGTCGACCTCGGCAGCGCGTTCATGGCCTGGCGTTCGTCCGACAGCGTGCCGCCGACGCCGGCCGGCTATACCGCCGATTGCTGGCAGGGCAGCGCCTGCCGCGAAAAGCCCGGCGGGCTGCCGAACCGTCCCGGTCCGGCACACTACTTCGTGTACAAGGGCGACCGTCCGGACAAGCTCGGCAGCGGAGCGGATGACGACCACTGCCGCGACACCGGCTTCGACGAGTCGGGTGCGGGCGCGCGGCACTGGATCCGTGTGCCGGTCGGTGCGCGCTCGGGCCCGGGCGGCAGCGACGAGACGCAAAACTTCGCCAACTGGTTCAGCTATTACCGCACGCGCATGCTGGCAATGAAGACGGCGGTCGGCCGCGCATTCGCGCAGCTGGATGGCAATTTCCGCGTCGGCTTCTCGGTGACCAGCGAGCCGGGCGCGGACGCGTCGCGCAGCGGCTTCCTGCGCATCGCCGATTTCACCGGCGACCACCGGCGCCGCTTTTATGAAAAGCTGTATGCGGTCGTGCCGATGTCCAGCACGCCGTTGCGTGCCGCGTTGTCGAAGGCCGGCCGCTTGTACACCGGACGGCTGCTGACTGGTACCGACGACCCGGTGCAGTACTCGTGCCAGCAGAACTACGCGATCCTGTCGACCGACGGCTACTGGAACATCGACGGCGAGTCCGCCGGCTTCGGTCCGCTGCAGATGGACGGCCGCACGCCGGTCGGCAATGTGGATGCCACGCTGCCACGGCCGATGTATGACGGCAGCCGCGCGCCGCGCGAATACCGCGTTTCGACCGTCACCATCGGGCTGCAGCGCCAGAGCATCGACTGGCCCTACAGCGGCGCCTATGACCTGCGCGTCAATGGCCGCTCTCTGATGGCCGGCATGGCGTATATCCAGCACCGTGACGGCGCCGACCTGCAGGACGAGGCGGCGCGGCTGGCAAGCATGATTGCCGCGCAAATCACGCTGGGCGGATATCGTGCGTTCGCCGAGCAGAACCGCCTGCGCATCGTCGCACCGGCCTCGGCCGGCGCCCTCGCCGCGACGCCCGAGGTGGTGGCCGACACCTCGCTGCCGATCAGCGCGAGCGCGTTTGCCGCCACCACCGATGCGGCGCAGGGTCGCAACACGCTGGCTGACGTCGCCGCCTACTATTTCGAGAACGACCTGCGCAGCCCGGCGCTGGGCAACTGCGGCCCGCAAGACCGGCTGTGCGAGAACAACGTGCCCGTTATCGCAGGCCGGCGTGGCGGCCCGCAGCAGCACATGGTCACGCACACCGTCGGGCTGGGCGCGAACGGCCTGCTGCGCTATCGCGACGATTACGAAACGGCGACTGACGGCGACTTCCGCCGCATCGTCGACGGCCGGCTCGACTGGCCCGACCCGATCTACGCCAGCGGCCCGGAGCGTATCGACGACCTCTGGCATGCGGCGGTGAACGGCGGCGGCCGCTACTTCAATGCGCGCACGCCGGAGGCGCTGGCGCGCGCGCTGGCCGCGACCATGGCGCAGATCCGCGCGGCGAACGCAGCGGCCTCCGCGTCGGCAACCAGCAGCCAGGAACCGGTGGCCGGCGACGACCTGCTGTTTGCCAGCCGTTATCGCAGCCTGTACTGGGACGGCGACCTCGAGGCGCGCCGCATCAGCCTCACCGACGGCAGCGTGTCGTCAACCGTCGACTGGTCGGCGGCGACGCGGCTGGCGCTGCGCGTCGGACGCGCTGCGGACCAGCGAGAAATCTTCATCCCGCCCGGCGCCGGTTCGCGCGCGCTGCGCCGCTTCCGCTGGAACGAGCTCGATGCCGGCGAGCAGGCCGGGTTTGCATCGCTGTGCGCGGCGACGCCGCTACCAAGCCAGTGCGCGCAGCTGACCGACGCGCAGAAGGCGCAGGCTGGTGGGGCCAATCTCGTGAACTACCTGCGCGGACAAACCGGCTACGAAGACCGGCCCGACAATCCGCTGCGGCTGTTCCGCCGCCGCGAGCAGCCGCTCGGCGCGCCGGTCAATGCGCAGCCGCTGTATGTCGGCCCGCCGGCCTTTCGCTATGCAGATGCGAACTATGCGGCGTTCCGCGACGGCGTGGCCGCCGGCCGCAAGCGCACGCTGTACCTGGCCGCCAACGACGGCATGCTGCATGCGTTCGACGCCGACAGCGGCGACGAGCGCTGGGCCTTCATTCCGGCCGGCGTGCTGCCGCAGCTGCGGCGCAGCGCCGACATTGGTTTTGCCACCGGCTTTCGCTACCTGCTCGACGGCACGCCGGTCGCCGCCGACATCTGCCCGTCGGCGCCGGCCAGCGCATGCGACGCCTCCGGCTGGCGCACCGTACTCGTCGGCGGTCTGGGCGCAGGCGGCCGCGAATACTATGCGCTCGACATTACCGATCCCGAGCGTCCCGCCTACCTGTGGCGCTTTTCGTCGGCCGACGATACCGATCTTGGCTTCGCACTCGGCCGGCCCGTCGTTGCCAAGCGGCGCGACGGTCGCTGGGTCGTGCTGATCGCCTCCGGCTAC
Organism: uncultured Bifidobacterium sp.; assembly: GCA_964482415.1. Taxonomy (GTDB): domain Bacteria; phylum Pseudomonadota; class Gammaproteobacteria; order Burkholderiales; family Burkholderiaceae_D; genus Pernthalerella. The sequence goes on from CAYZXP010000041.1 coordinate 12,006, forward strand.
AACAATGTCGGCCCCGGCAGCGGCCGCGGCCTGCTGTTCGTGCTCGATGCCGGCAGCGGCGAACTGCTCGCGCGCATCGACACCGGCGCCGGCAGCGCCGCGCAGCCGGCCGGACTCGCGCAGCTGAATGCCTGGGTCGACAACGTGCTCGACAACACCGTCGATCACGTGATCGGCGGCGACCTGCTCGGCAATGTCTGGCGCTTTGATCTCGGCGGCACGCCGGCTTCCGCCGGTGCACGTGCGGCGCTGCTGGCGCAGCTGCTCAGGAACGGCGTCGCGCAGCCGGTAACCACGCGGCCCGAAATGTCGCTGGTACGCGCCGGCACCCGCTCGATACCGGTGGTCAGCGTGGCGACCGGACGCTATCTCGGCGTCTCCGACGTGGAGGACAAATCGGTGCAGTCGGTCTACACCTTCACCGACGTCGCGGCCGGGCACGGCGACCTGCGCAGCCTGCCGAACGTGGTCCGGCAGCAGCTGTCTGCCGGCGACAATGCCGGCGCACGCACGGTCACCCGGCAGCCGGTCGACTGGCTGGCCGACGCCGGCTGGTATCTCGACTTTGATGTGCGCGCCGTGTCGGGGGAACGCGTAAGCCTCGATCCGCAGCAGCAACTCGGCGAGCTGCGTGTGGTCACGAATGTGCCGGACAACAATGCGTGCCGCTCGAATGCCGAAAGCTGGATGTATGCGCTGCGCTATCTGGACGGCAGCTATGTGCCGCTGGCTGGCGACGCCGTCGCCGGCCGCCGCATCAGTACGACGGCGATGGCCGTCGGCGCCAGCCTCGTGCGCATCGGCACGCGACTGGTGTCGGTGCTGACGGACGAGACCGGCAAGCTGATACCGGTCGCCGGATCGGCGTCCGGCGCCGGCCTGCCGGCAGCACGGCGCGTATCATGGCGTGAACTGGATTGAGCGCATGCGGGAGCGAACGATCGCCTGCCTGTTGCTGTCGCTGTTGCCGCCGGCCCTGCTGCTCGTTGTGTTGCTGCTGGCCAGTCAGCCGCGCGTCATGGCCGGCGGCATGTCCGGCAGCGTTGTGCGCGCCATCGCCGTCACCGTCACGCTGCACGTGGCGGCCGGGCCGGGCCGAAAGCAAGCGCTGAGGCCCGTGCCGCAAACGATGGCCACGGCAACCGATCCGGTACCCGCGGCCGGGGTGGACGACGGTGCGGCCTACCTGCCGGCCGCCCGGCTGACCGAGCGCCCGCAGCTGCTGCAGGACATCGCGCCGGACTGGCGCGCCGAGGACAGCTTGCCGCAGCGCATGGCCTGCACGCTGCTGGTCAGCGAGTATGGCGATGTCGACCGCGTGCTGTGCGACGACCCTGTCGCCGCGCCGGCAGCGCTGCAGGTCGTGGGCGAACGCTTTCGCGCGGCGCGCTTCGCCCCGGGCCGTTTGTACGGCCGGCCGGTCAGGAGTGCGCTGCGCATCGAGCTGCGGCTGGACTGAGCCGCGGCATCGTCCGTCTGCAACAGGCATCGAGCAAGGAGCAAGGACATGGCGATCCGAACCGAACACGACAGCTTCGGCGACATCGGCGTTCCCGCCGACTGTCTCTGGGGCGCGCAGACGCAGCGTTCGCTGCAATTCTTCGCGATCTCGACCGAGCGCATGCCGGCCGAATTGCTGGTGGCGCTGGCGCAGGTCAAGCGCGCCGCCGCGGTCGTCAACCGCGACCTCGGCCGCCTCGATGCGCGCAAGGCCGGCGCGCTCATCGCGGCCGCCGACGAAGTGATCGCCGGCCGGCATGCCGATCAGTTCCCGCTGTCGCTGTGGCAGACCGGCTCCGGCACGCAGACCAACATGAACCTCAACGAAGTGCTGGCCAATCGCGCATCCGAACTGCTCGGCGGGCCGCGCGGCAACGGCCGGCTGCTGCATCCGAACGACGACGTGAACCTCGGTCAATCGTCGAACGATGTGTTCCCGACGGCGATGCATGTGGCGGCTGCGCTGGCGGTCGAGCGCAGCCTGTTGCCTGCGGTACAGGCGCTCGAAGCCACGCTGTCGGCAAAGGCGACGCAGTATGCGTCGCTGGTGAAGATTGGCCGCACGCATTTGCAGGATGCGACGCCGGTCACGCTCGGGCAGGAGCTGTCTGGCCATGCGGCGCAGTTGACGATTGCCATGCAGCCGATACGTGCCGCGCTGCCGGCGGTGCTGGCGCTGGCCATTGGCGGCACGGCGGTCGGCACCGGGCTGAACACGCATGTCGAGTTCGGCGAGCGCGTCGCGCGCGAACTGGCCGCGCGTTGCGGCCTGGAGTTCGCATCGGCCGGCAACAAGTTCGCAGCGCTGGCCGGCCACGAGCCGCTGGCCGCGCTGCACGGTGCGCTGAAGACACTCGCGTGCGCGCTGGCGAAGATCGCGAACGACCTGCGCTGGCTGTCGTCCGGCCCGCGCAGCGGGCTCGGCGAAATCTCGCTGCCGGAAAACGAGCCGGGGAGTTCGATCATGCCCGGCAAGGTGAACCCCACGCAGCCGGAGGCGATGCTGATGGCCTGCTATCAGGTGTTCGGGAATGACACCACGGTGAGCTTTGCTGCGTCGTCCGGCAACTTCGAACTGAACGTCGCGCGCCCGGTGCTGGCGCAGGCGGTGCTGCAAAGCCTGCGCCTGTTGGCCGACGGCAGCGGCAGCCTGGACCGGCATTGCGTGCAGGGACTGGTGGCCAACGAAGACCGGCTGGCCGAGGGGATGCGGCGTTCGCTGATGCTGGTCACCGCGCTGGCGCCGCATATCGGCTACGAACGCGCGGCGCAGATGGCGAAGCATGCGCATGCGACGGGCATCGGTCTGCGCGACGCCGCGCTGCAACTCGGGATGGTCAGCGCGGAAGACTTCGACCGCTGGGTACAGCCGGAGAAAATGCTGGCGCCCGACGCCGGCTGAAGGCCGGCGCCGGACGCCTGCCGGACAGGCGCGTTCGCCGTCAGCGCGGCGTGCCGCGGCGGAACAGGTTCACGATCGCCAGCAGGATCACCGCGCCCAGCAGCGACACCACCAGCGAACCGAGGCTGAAGTCGTTCTGGTTGATGGTGCCGGTGCCGAACAGCGGGGCGAGCAACCATCCTCCGAGCAGCGCGCCGATGATGCCGACCACCACGTTCATCAGCATGCCCTGCTGCGCATCGGTGCGCATGATCATGCTTGCGATCCAGCCGAGGATGCCGCCGATCACGATCCAGATGATGAAGTTCATTTGCGCTCTCCCGGAAAAGGAATGAATTCATTGACAGGCTGTGAATTAGGCAGGCGGCGGCTGCGCTGGTTCACCGCCGTGCGCATTTCCTCATCCCATGTTGAAGAAGCCGGGTCCGGGCTTAATATAGGTGCTGTTCGCGGCTGCGGTCCGGCAGGGAGCCGGTCCGGTTTGACTATTCATCCGACGGAGGGTGTCCATGCAAAGAATGATTTCCCTGGCAGCGATGCTGCTGCTTGCCCTGATGCTCGGCGGTTGCGGCTACAACGCGCTGCAGGCCGGCGACGAGCAGGTCAAGGCCGGCTGGTCCGAGGTGGTCAACCAGTACCAGCGGCGCGCCGACCTCGTTCCCAACCTGGTGAACACCGTCAAGGGCTATGCGGCGCACGAAAGCCAGGTGCTGACGCAGGTGGCCGAGGCGCGCGCGCGGGTCGGGTCGGTGCAGGTCACGCCCGAGGTGCTGAACGACCCGCAGGCGCTGGCGCGCTTCCAGCAGGCGCAGGGACAGCTGAGCGGCGCGCTGTCGCGGCTGCTGGCCGTCAGCGAGAACTATCCGCAGCTGAAGGCGGACACCGGTTTTCGCGACCTGCAGGCGCAGCTCGAGGGCACCGAGAACCGCATCACGGTCGCGCGCAACCGCTACATCAAGGCCGTGCAGGACTACAACGTCACCGTCCGTTCCTTCCCGACCAACCTGACGGCAATGGCGTTCGGCTTTGCCGTCAAGCCCAACTTCACGGTCGACAACGAGCGCGCGATCTCGGTCGCGCCGACCGTCGATTTCGGCGCCCGCACTCCGGCGCAACCGGCTCCCGCCGATGCTGGCCAGCCTAAATAAGGCCCTCGCCGCCCTCGCGCTGGCCGCGCTGGCGTGGCTGCCTGCGTTCGCGCAGGAGCTGCAGCCGGTGCCGCCGCTGACGGGCCGCGTGGTCGACCTCACCGGCACACTGGAAGCCGCGCAGCGGCAGGCGCTGGAAGAAAAACTGCGCGCATTTGAGCAGCGCAAGGGCAGCCAGGTCGCGGTGCTGATCGTGCCGCGCACCGCGCCGGAGACCATCGAGCAGTACGGCATTCGCGTCGCCGAGCAGTGGAAGCTCGGGCGCGGCAAGGTGGATGACGGTGCGATCCTGCTGGTCGCGAAAGACGAACGCGCGCTGCGCATCGAGGTGGGCTACGGGCTCGAAGGCGCGCTGAACGACGCCACCGCGAAGCGCATCGTCGACGAGGTGATCGTTCCGCGCTTTCGGGGCGGTGACTTTGCCGGCGGCATCGATGCCGGCACCGACGCGATCCTGCGCGTGGTCGACGGCGAACCTTTGCCTGAACCAGCCGGCCGCGACGGTGCCGCCGACAGCCCGCTCGGCCTGCTGCCGCTGCTGTTCTTCGGCGCGCTCGCGCTCGGCGGCCTGATGCGCGCGCTGCTCGGCCGCGGCAAGGGCGCGCTGGCCACCGGCGGCCTGCTCGGCATCGCGACCTGGCTGCTGTCGGGCATGCTGCTGATGGCGCTGGTCGCGGCCTTCATCGGCCTCGTGGTCACGCTCGGCGGCGGGCAAATGGGGCGCGGCTGGCACGGCGGGCAGCGCGGGCCGGCCGGGTGGGGCGGCGGCTGGGGCGGCAGTGGCGGCGGAGGCGGAGGCTTTCGCGGCGGCGGCGGCGGTTTCGGCGGCGGCGGCGCGTCGGGGAGGTGGTGATGCTCGCGCGATTCTTCCGTCATCTGTGCAGTGCGTACTGGCAGGCGCGGCGCGACTTCCCGGACAGCGCGCGCACGGCCATCGCCGCTGCGATCGCGCGTGCCGAGCAGGGCCATGCCGGCGAGATCTGCTTCGTGGTCGAGGCCTCGCTGACCCCGCTGCAGCTGCTGCGCGGCATCAGCGCGCGTGAGCGGGCGCTGCAGTTGTTTGCGCAGCTGCATGTGTGGGACACGGCCGCCAACAGCGGCGTGCTGGTCTATGTCCTGCTGGCCGACCACGCGGTCGAGATCCTCGCCGACCGCGGCTTGCATCCGCAAGGCGAAGCCTGCTGGCCGCGGGCCAGCGAGCGCATCCTGCAGGCCTTCCGCAGCGGCGACCCGGCGCCGGGCTGCATCGACGCCGTCATCGACATTGGCGATTTCCTGCGCCAGGCTTTTCCTTCCGACGGCGCGAATCCCGACGAATTGCCGAACTCCGTACACCTGCTCTGAACCATTCCGGTCGCACGCCAGGGAGCGCTGCCAGCCGGCTCCGAGCGTTGTTCCGCGCTTGGATGCACAATACGGTTTTGGCCAGTCAACTTTCAGGAGTATCACGGATGTTCGAAGAACCGCGTTATGACCGCGTCGCCATACTGATGCACTGGCTGGTGGCGGTACTGATCGTTGCGGCCTTCGCGCTCGGCCTCGTCATGGTCGAGATTCCCGGACTGACGCCGACCAAGCTGAAGTATTTTTCCTGGCACAAGTGGCTGGGCGTGACCGTGCTGCTGCTGGCCGCGCTGCGGCTGTTGTGGCGGCTGCGGCATGGCGCGCCGCGCGCGATCGAAATGCCGGCGTGGCAGCGGCGCATGGCGGAACTGGTCCACGGGCTGTTGTACCTGCTGATGTTCGCGGTGCCGCTGTCGGGCTACTTCTACAGCCTCGCCGCCGGCGTGCCGGTGGTCTACCTCGGCGTGTTGCCGCTGCCGGTGCTGATCGACGCCGATCCGGTGCTCAAGCCGGTGCTGAAGGAAGTGCACGAGGTGCTCGTGTATACAATGCTCGTCTTCGTGCTCGCGCATGTGGCGGCGGCGATCAAGCATCACTGGATCGATCGCGACGGCCTGCTGCGGCGCATGCTGCCGTGACGGGCAGTTCGAAGAAATCATCGGAAAGAATGAAAAGGGAGACCATGTTTGCAAGGAATGCCGTAGTACTGCTGTCGCTGTGCGCGTCCGTCGCGCTGGCGGCGAACCTGAAAGTCGACAACGCGAAGAGCGCCGTCAGCGCGACCTTCCGCCAGATGGGCGTGCCGGTCGACGCGAAGTTCGGCAAGTTCACCGCGCAGCTCGATTACGATGCGGCCAAGCCGGAGAATGCGAAGGCGAGCGTCGAGATCGACGTTGCCAGCTTCGACCTCGGCGACGCCGACTACAACAGTGAAGTGCGCAAGAAGGAGTGGTTCAACGCCGCGCAGTTCCCGAAGGCGACCTTCACCGCGACGAAGATCCGTTCGGCCGGCGCAGGCAAACTTGACGTCAGCGGCAAGCTGACGCTGAAGGGCAAGACGGCCGACGTCAGCTTCCCGATGACAGTGAAGAAGGAAGGCAACGCACAGGCATTCGAAGGCAGCCTGCCGATCCGCCGGCTGGCGTTCGGCATCGGCGAGGGCGAGTGGAAGGACACCAGCATCGTCGCCGATGAAGTCGTCATCAAGTTCCGCGTGCTCGCGCAGTAACGGGCCCGCGCAGTCTTTCAACGCTCCGCCTAACGGCAGCACCCAACAAGGATAACCATGAATTTCCCGAGACTGATTCTGTCCGCGTTGCTCGCGGCGACTGCCTGCGGCGCTTCCGCGCAGGTTTACAACGTCGAGCCGGGCCACACCTACCCGAGCTTCGAGGCCGACCACATGGGCCTGTCGTTCTGGCGCGGCAAGTTCACCAAATCGTCCGGCAAGATCGTGCTCGATCGCGGCTCGAAGACCGGCGGCAGCGTCGAGATCGCAATCGATGCCGGCACGGTCGATTTCGGCCACGCAAAGATGAACGAGAAGGCGCGCGGCGAGGAGATGTTCAACGTCGCCAGGTATCCGACCATCACCTACAAGAGCACTGCGCTGAAGTTCGACGGCGACAAGCTCGTCGGGGTTGACGGCGAGATGACGCTGCTCGGCATTACCAAGCCGATGCCGCTGACGATCACGCACTTCAAGTGCATCATCCACCCGCTGCTCAAGCGCGAGGTCTGCGGCGCTGATGCACACGGCCGTTTCGACCGCAGCGATTACGGCATGAACATCGGCCTGCCGCGTTTCTCGCCGGAGATCAAGCTGGCGATCCAGGTTGAGGCGGTGAAGGCCGACTGAACGTCCGCTTCGGCGGATTGTCCGGGGAAGGACCAAACTTCCCGCAAAGCGGCACCGGCGTGCCGCTTTTTTTTTGCCGCGATTCATGGCGCGCCATGCGCGCCGCCTTCCGTGTCGTTCAGTGCAGCCCGCTTCCCCGCTGCGCGCCGCGGCCGCTGGCGGCCTGCGTCGAGATCAGGTTCGATTCATACGC
>CAYZXP010000042.1:0-18851 GCA_964482415.1 uncultured Bifidobacterium sp.
GCCAGTGCCACCGCAATGAGCCGTCCGGCTCGCTGCACGGCATGATGCGCGTGCGCGGCTTCACGCAGGACGATGGCCACATTTTCTGCACCGAGGACCAGATCCTGGACGAGTGCGTCGCGTTCACCTCGCTGCTGCAGAGCGTCTATCGCGATTTCGGCTTCACTGAAGTGATCTACAAAGTGGCGACGCGCCCGGAAAAGCGCGTCGGCTCCGACGAGCTGTGGGACAAGGCAGAGAATGCGCTGATCGAGTCGCTGAAGCGGTCAGGCTGTGACTACGAGATCACGCCGGGCGAAGGCGCGTTCTATGGCCCGAAGATCGAATACACGCTGAAGGATGCGATTGGCCGGCCGTGGCAGTGCGGCACCATTCAGGTCGATTTCTCGATGCCGGTGCGCCTCGAGGCCGAGTATGTGGCCGAGGACAATACCCGCAAGGTGCCGGTGATGCTGCATCGCGCGATCCTCGGTTCGCTTGAACGCTTCATCGGCATGCTGATCGAAAACCACGCAGGCGCGCTGCCGCTGTGGCTCGCGCCGGCACAGGTTTCGGTGCTGAATATCTCGGAAGGACAGGCGGAATATGCGCTGAAAGTCGAGCAAGCCCTGAAAAAACAAGGGTTTAGAGTGCAGGCCGATTTGCGGAACGAGAAAATAACCTATAAAATACGCGAACATTCCGTCCAGAAGGTGCCCTACATCGTCGTCATCGGCGACAAGGAGCGGGACGCGAATACCGTAGCCGTGCGTGCGCGAGGCAATGTCGATCTGGGCGTGATGTCCGTCGATAGTCTGGTCGAGCGTCTCCGTGAGGAGATTGCCGCCAAGGCCTGACGGATCTGCCGTCGGGCTGGCTCGCTGCTGGAGCACGGCATATTTATTGGATTTTTCAAGGACACTGCAATAGCTACTGACAAGTCGCACCGTATCAACGGTGAAATCACGGCGCCCCAAGTGCGCCTGTCCGGCGTCGAGAACGAGCCGCTGGGTATCGTCAGCCTCACCGAGGCGTTCCGTCTCGCCGAAGAGGCGGATGCCGATCTGGTTGAGATCGCGCCGACCGCGCAGCCGCCGGTCTGTCGCCTGATGGACTACGGCAAGTTCAAGTACCAGGAGCAGAAGCGCCAGCATGAGGCGAAGCTGAAGCAGAAAGTGATTTCCGTGAAGGAGGTCAAGTTCCGCCCCGGTACCGATGACGGCGACTACAACATCAAGCTGCGTAACCTGACCAAGTTCCTGGAAGAGGGTGACAAGACCAAGATCACCCTGCGTTTCCGTGGACGCGAGATGGCGCACCAGGAAATCGGCGTGCGCATGCTGGAGCGTCTGAAGGCCGACCTTGAGCCGTATGGCCAGGTCGAGCAGTTCCCGAAGATGGAAGGCCGCCAGATGGTGATGGTGCTGGCGCCGAAGAAGAAGAAGTAAGCCGACGGCCCGGCCGTCGGTTTTGTAAGTTGCTGATTTTTTGCTAGAATCCGCGCTCCTGCCGCCAGGCAGGAACGCAAGGGTCGGCGGACTCGATTCCGCCGTCACAAGAAGCGAGTGCAGGCATCCAAGAGCAGCGGTTGCTGCCACCTGCAATCGTCAAATAAAGGAGCTGCCCGTAAAGGGGCAGATTTCGTCATGCCAAAAATGAAGACCAAGAGCAGCGCGAAAAAGCGTTTTCGCGTTCGCCCGGGCGGTACCGTCAAGCGTGGCCAGGCTTTCAAGCGCCACATCCTGACCAAGAAAACCACCAAGAACAAGCGCCAGCTGCGTGGAGCCGTGACCGTCCATGAGACGAACATGAACTCGATCCGCGCGATGATGCCCTTCGCCTAACCTCACTCTGACAACAGGAGCACACAATGCCAAGAGTTAAACGTGGGGTAACCGCACGGGCCCGCCACAAGAAAGTCCTCGACGCCGCCAAAGGCTATCGTGGCCGCCGCAGCCGCGTCTATCGCGTCGCCAAGCAGGCCGTCATGCGTGCCGGCCAGTATGCGTACCGCGACCGCCGCAACAAGAAGCGCGTGTTCCGCGCTCTGTGGATCACCCGTATCAACGCGGCTTCGCGCGAGCATGGCCTGACCTACAGCGTGTTCATGAACGGCCTGAAGAAGGCATCGATCGGTCTCGACCGCAAGGTGCTGGCCGACATGGCCGTGATGGACAAGGCTGCCTTCGCAGCCGTCGTCAATCAGGTGAAGGCCACCATCGCCGCGTAAGCTGGCGAAACGACCCGCCTTCGGGCGGGCCGGCACAGCAGTCCTGGCGGGGCAGAGGTGATGAGCCTGTGCCCCGTTTTTATTTTTCCGCTGAACGAATCACACCGGGCTGCGCACCGGGCTGATATATCAGGCTGACATACGCATGAGCTCACTGGAACAACTCGTGATCGCTGCCGAGGCGGATTTCGCCGCTGCACAGGATCCGGCCGCCCTCGAAAACGCGAAGGCCAAATACCTCGGCAAGACCGGCCAGGTCACCGAACAGATGAAGGGCCTCGGCAAGCTCGACCCCGACGCGCGACGCGCGCAGGGCGCAGTGATCAACCAGGCCAAGGAAAAGATCGAGGCGCTGCTCAACGCGCGCCGCAACGCGCTGGCCGACGCGCAGATGCAGGCTCGGCTGAATGCCGAGGCGATCGACGTCACGCTGCCCGGCCGTGGCCGCGGCATCGGCGGCATCCATCCGGTGATGCGCACCTGGCAGCGCATCGAGGAAATTTTCGGTTCGATCGGCTTCGACGTGGCCGACGGTCCCGAGATCGAGACCGACTGGACCAATTTCTCCGCATTGAACAGCCCGGAAAACCATCCGGCGCGCTCGATGCAGGACACCTTCTACATCGACGGCAAGGACAGCACCGGCAAGCCGCTGCTGCTGCGCACGCACACCAGCCCGATGCAGGTGCGCTACGCCAAGATGAACAAGCCGCCGATCCGTGTGATCGCGCCGGGCCGCACCTACCGCGTGGACAGCGATGCGACGCACTCGCCGATGTTCCATCAGGTCGAGGGGCTGTGGATCGACACTGACATCAGCTTCGCCGACCTGAAGGGCGTGTACCTGAATTTCGTGCAGGCCTTCTTCGAGACCGACGACCTGCAGGTGCGTTTCCGCCCGTCGTATTTCCCGTTCACCGAGCCCTCGGCCGAGATCGACATCGCGTTCGGCTCCGGCCCGCTGAAAGGTCGCTGGCTCGAAGTGTCGGGCGCCGGCCAGGTGCACCCGGCCGTGCTGCGCAACATGGGCCTCGATCCGGAGCAGTTCATCGGCTTTGCGTTCGGCTCCGGCCTTGAGCGCCTGACGATGCTGCGCTATGGCATCAACGACCTGCGCCTGTTCTACGAAGGCGACCTGCGCTTCCTGAAGCAGTTCAACTGAACCCCACAAAGATTCCACCGGACGTAAGCGATGCAATTCTCTGAAAACTGGCTGCGCACGATGGCCAACCCGACCCTGACTTCGGACGAGCTGTCGCACCTGCTGACCATGGCTGGCCTCGAGGTCGAAGATGTCGATCCGGTCGCACCGCCGTTCAACCATGTCGTGGTCGCACAGGTGATGCAGGTCGAGAAGCACCCGAATGCGGACCGCCTGAACGTTTGTCAGGTCGACGCTGGCACCGGCACTCTGCTGAACATCGTTTGCGGCGCGCCGAACGTGCGCGCGGGCCTGAAGGTGGCGTGTGCGATGGCGGGCGCAAAGCTGCCGCCGGGCGACGACGGCAAGCCGTTCGAGATCAAGGTCGGCAAGCTGCGCGGCGTCGAATCGCAGGGCATGCTGTGCTCGGCGCGCGAACTGAAGCTGTCGGAAGAAAATGCCGGGCTGCTTGAGCTGCCCGAAGATGCGCCGGTGGGGCAGAATTTCCGTGATTACTATCAGCTCAATGACCTCAGGTTCACGATCAAGCTGACGCCGAACCGCGCCGACTGCCTGTCGGTGCTCGGCGTTGCGCGTGAGGTCGCCGCGCTGACGGGCGTGCCGTTGTCGGCGCCGTCATTCCGACCGGTCGCCGTCAGCCTGGATGAAAAGCTGCCGGTGAAGATCAGCGCGCCCGACCTGTGCGGCCGCTTCTCCGGCCGCGTGATCCGCGGACTGAATGCGAAGGCGGAAACGCCGCAGTGGATGAAGCAGCGGCTGGAGCGCAGCGGCCAGCGGCCGATCTCGGCGCTGGTGGACATCTCCAACTACGTGATGCTTGAGCTTGGCCGTCCGACGCACGTGTTCGATCTCGACAAGATCCACGGCGGACTGGATGTGCGCTGGGGTCGCAAGGGCGAACAGTTGAAGCTGCTGAACGGCAATACCGTTGAGCTCGACGACTGGGTCGGCGTGATCTCCGACGACAAGGAAGTCGAGTCGCTGGCCGGCATCATGGGTGGCGATTCGACCGCCGTCTCGCTGGAGACGACCAACATCTATCTCGAGGCCGCATTCTGGTGGCCGCAGGCGCTGCAGGGCAGGGCGCGTCGCTACAATTTTTCGACCGATGCCGCGCATCGTTTCGAGCGCGGCGTCGACTTCGCGACGACCGTCGAGCACATCGAGCGCATCACTGCGCTGATCGTCGAGATCTGCGGCGTGCCGGACCAGACCAAGGTTGGCCCCGTCGATGACCAGGTCACCACGCTGCCGAAGCGCGAGCCGGTGACGTTGCGCGTGTCGCGCGCCGCGAAAATCATCGGCATCCCGGTCGACGCTGCGCAAGTCGCCGATATCTTCAGCCGCCTCGGCCTGTCGTACACGCAGGATGGCGACATATTCGCGGTGACGCCGCCGAGCTACCGCTTCGATATCGAGATCGAAGAAGATCTGATCGAAGAGATCGCGCGTGTGCACGGTTTCGAGAACATCCCCGCACTGCCGCCGGTGGCAGCGAATGCAATCCGCATCGCGCCGGAAAACCGCCGCTCGCTGTTTACCGTGCGTCGCCAGCTGGCTGACCTCGACTATCAGGAAGTGGTGAACTACAGCTTCATCGAGGAAGAGGCCGAGCGCCAGTTCGGCGGCAATGTCGATCCGATCCGGTTGCTGAATCCGATCGCGAGCCAGATGAGCGTGATGCGCTCGCAGCTGATCAGCGGCCTGGTCGCCAACGTGCGCTACAACCTGAACCGCAAGGCCTCGCGCGTGCGCGTTTTCGAGATTGGCGGCGTATTCAGCAAAGATGCCGGCATCACCGATGGTCCGCTGTCGGTCGCGGGCGTGTCGCAGCCGAAGCGCGTTGCCGCACTGGCCTATGGTCCGGTGGCCGAGGAGCAGTGGGGGCAGGCGAGCCGGGCGGTCGATTTCTTTGATGTCAAGGCCGATCTTGAGGCGATGTTTGCGCCGCAGGCTGTGCGCTTCGAAGCTGCGTCACATCCGGCATTGCATCCCGGCCGTTCTGCGTTCGTCCAGTTGGATGGCGAGCGCATTGGTTTCATTGGTGAACTGCATCCGCGCCTGCAGCAGCAACTTGATCTGCCGCTCGCGCCGGTGATGTTCGAGGTTGACGCGCAAGCCTTGCAGCAGCGCGTGGTGCCCGCTTATCGAGAGATTGCTAAATTCCCGGCGGTGATGCGCGACCTCGCGTTGCTCGTCAATCAGTCCGAGAGCGTGCAGGCGCTGCTGGACACACTGTATGCGGAGGCTCGCGGCAACCCGGACTGCAGGTTCATGCAACATATTGTTTTGTTTGATGAATATCGTGGAAAAGGCCTCGCTGACGGGCAAAAAAGCCTTGCGTTCCGCGTCACCATGCAAGATACTCAAACCACATTGCAGGACGAGTCGGTCGATGTTGCGATCGCCGCACTCGTCGAGGCTGTTCATACCAAACACGGCGCCACGCTGAGAAAATAAGCAGCCTTCTGTCATCACAAGACATCATGAATCACAGCAATCTGGTCGAAATGGAATCCGTGCTCGCTGCCGACTTGGGGCGTGCGATCGAAGTGTCGCAGGCACGTGTCGGGGCTGAAAAGGAGTTGCCGACGCTGACCAAGGCTGAACTCGCCGAGTTGCTGTTCGAACAGGTTGGCCTGAACAAGCGCGAAGCGAAGGATATGGTCGATACCTTTTTCGGCGAAATTCGCGATGCGCTTGAGCGTGGCGAATCAGTGAAGCTTTCCGGTTTCGGCAATTTCCAGTTGCGCGACAAGCCACAGCGTCCCGGACGCAATCCCAAAACGGGAGAAGAAATTCCGATCAGTGCACGTCGTGTCGTGACCTTCCACGCGAGCCAGAAGCTCAAGGCGACGGTCGACGGCGCGAACTTGCCGCGCACTTCAGTTCATTCTTCCTGAAGTGCTGAATGAGCGATCGCGCTGCCAAATTCGAGCGGCCGAGCTTGCCGCCCATTCCCGCCAAGCGTTATTTCACCATCGGTGAAGTCAGCGAGTTGTGCGGCGTGAAGCCGCATGTGCTGCGCTACTGGGAGCAGGAATTCACGCAGTTAAAGCCTGTAAAGCGACGAGGCAACCGTCGCTATTACCAGCATCATGAAGTGCTGTTGATCCGCCGCATACGTGAACTGCTCTACGAGCAGGGATTCACCATCAGCGGTGCACGCAACAAGCTCGATAGCCTCGACTCTTCCAAAGTTCCTCCGCCGCAGGCCGACCTGACGCTGGTTCGCGCCGAGCTGCTCGACATCCTTCGACTGCTAAAAGCCTGAGCAAGGCTTGCAGCTGGCGGCATGGCGCTGCCGTTCCGGGTTCCGACTGCATTTCCTTCAGATAAAAAAAAGCCCGCTCATGAGAGCGGGCTGAATCTATATCTGAGGAGAAGACATAGAGGAGACAGGAAAGATTATGCTGCTTTGCAAAATATAAGGCAAATTTTAAATTTCAATGGTTGACATAGATATTCGCTATAACTTGGCGTTGATCTCCTGTCGGCGACCTGGACCTCTATTTGTTGTGTTAATAGCAATTTCAATAAATCGCGAGGAAAATTTTTTCTCGACAACAGCGCATTTCAATCATTTTCTATTGAACGAACGTATAATTTCCCGACGGAATCAGATCGGCTTGGCACCGACTCGCGAATGTGACGAGGATTGGCTGCTTTGAAGTCTGGTTGATGACTTTTCTTGACCTGAACCTGGGAGGCGGTGTTGGCGGATACAAATCAGAGCGGATGTTTGACAGTTGGCGAGGGCGTGGTCCTGAACGGTACCTTTGTCGTGCCCGATATTGCTTCGATCTCCGGCAGCATCGAGGGTGAAATCACGGCACGCGAGCTGATTGTCGCCAGTTCCGGCGTAATCCGCGGCAAAGTTGTCGCCGATATTATCGACCTGCGCGGCGAAATCCACGACACGCTGACTGCGAAAAAATCGCTGTTCATCCGTTCAACCGGCAAGGCGCTGGGCTCCGTTCAATATGCCGAGATCGAGATTGAAAAAGGCGGCGACCTGCAAGGTTCGCTCAAGAAAATCGAGGGCGAAAACCCGAATTCGGGTTCGTACTAATTTCGGGGCTTCGACACGTGTTCATCAATAAGAAACGCAACGAAGAGCGGGAAAAGGTTGTCGTTCCCGTAGCTGAAGAGGTTCAGCCGGAAGTCCATCCGGAACCCGTCATGCCTGAAGCGGCTCAGGTGGATCCTGAGCCAGCCTATGGTGCGTACGCCAACGGCAATGGCAACGGCAATGGAGCCAGCAAGCCGGCGGTGAACAACCTCAAGCCGTCCATCATCAGCGAAGGCTTTGAATTCGTCGGTGAAATCCGTTCGAATGGGTATTTGACGATCGATGGTTCGGTGCGCGGTACACTCGCATTGCATTCGATTCAGATCGGCGTCACAGGTACGCTGGATGGCAATGTCAGCTGCGACACCATGAACGTGAAGGGAAATTTTGCCGGTTCGCTGGACTGCCGTGACCTGACGATCGGCAGCCGGGCAGTCGTCGACGGCAATATTTCGTTCAAGAGCATCACGATCCAGCGCGGTGGTGTCGTCAAGGGCGAGCTGAAGAAGAAGCCCTGATTCGGTTTCCATGATTTAAACGACAAAGCCTGCGTTTAGTGCAGGCTTTGTCGTTTTTATATCGGGCGACGCGTTTGCTTACTTGGTTTCCTGAGCCATTTTGATGACGGTTTGCGCATCGGTCACCGGTGTAATGATCTGGGTCTGAATGACTAGTCCGAGCAACTTTGCTCCGTGCTCGACCCCGATGGTCCCATAAGTAATATCGCCACGTACTTCGGAATCCTTGTGGAATTCCGCCCTTTCTGTCGCGTAGATATTTCCCTCGACTTTCCCGGCAACCATGACCCGGTGCGCCGAAATGTCTCCGCAAACTTCGCCCGACCGACCGATAGCCACCGTCACTTTCTTGTCTTTCGCGCTTTCGATATTGCCGACCACTTTCCCGTCGATCCGGATGCTGTCCAGCAGAACCAGTCGCCCATAGATTTCGGTGGTCGTCCCTATCAGGGTGTCAAATTTTTCCTGAGTCGGTATGAGCTTGTTGTGCTTCATTTTTCGGAACATCACTCTCTCCACTTCCTCAGGTTTCCTGAGCACAATATACAGGACAGGGTTGCCGGGCGAGCTTGATTTTTCGTCAACGGTGGCATTCCCCCGTTTGAAGGCGAACAGTCAGTCGGCCCGCTTGGTTGCTCGCGTAGTGCGAGGCGTACGCTCCACAGCCTTGCGCATTCCGTTTGTTACCGTACACCGACCAACTGGGTATGCCGGTGTTATTGTGCAATCGATCAGATCTGGTTGACCGGAAGGACTTGCGCTGGATTGAGCACACGTCCGTGCCGGAAAACCTCATAGTGCAGATGCGGCCCTGTCGAGCGCCCGGTGCTGCCGACGTCCGCGATGTGCTGCCCTCGCTTTACACGCTGTCCCTCGGTCACGCGCCGCTGGCTGATATGAGCGTAGCGGGTCATGAAGCCTTCGGCGTGGGTAACCTCGACAATATTGCCGTAGGTATTCTCCCAGTTGGATCGGGTGACCACGCCATCAGCCGCCGCAAGAATCGCGGTGCCGCTGGCTGCAGTAAAGTCCAGGCCCTCATGGCGCGCGAGTTGGCCGGTGAACGGGTCGAGCCGCATGCCCCAACCGCTGGTCACGCGGAAATCGCCGCCAATGGGCACACCCGTAGGCAGAGTCTCCAGCCAGACCAGCTGTTTTCCCCAGTCCTGGCGCATGTTGCTGATGACCTTTTCGAACGTGCCGATATCGTTCATGGCGCCGTCCATCGAGTGAACAAGCGGTTGATCGCGAGGGAAGTCGTTATGGCTGGTCGGCAGCAGCGGGCCACCTTTGCCGTCTTCCTTGGCGTTCCCTTTTTCACGCAGGGACGCAGGCGTCGCAAGCTCCATGAAGCGGTTCTTGAGCTGTTGCAGCTGCCGGATTTCCTGGGTGGTCGCGTTCAATGCGCCCTGAATTTTGGCAAGGCGTTCCCGGTATACGGACTCCATGCGCTGCTGCTCGGCTTCCGTGGTGACTCCTCCCAAGCTGCGGGCCAGTTCGGGGCTGACCTCAATGGCAATCTTGAATCCAATCAGGTAAAGCAGGCATCCGGCCACGACAAGTGCCACCGAAAGCGCGCAAGCGGCCAGAAAGACTTTTTTGGCCGTGATGGAAATCGTTTTGACATTGCCGGTCGGACCGGAAACCCACATCAACTGCATTGCTGCATCCTTGAGGTCTTTATTCGAATATTCGCAAGAACCCTCGATTATATTGCTTTGACGTAAGTTCTTGCCCGAAAACTTCTGTTTAATGATGTTTATTGCAACTATTTTTGCCGGTTGTCGAGGATGTTTGAAGGCGCTGCGATCTGTCGCCGGGGCGACCGGGGTTTGAGTCCGGGGCGGGATTCGCTTCAGGTCGAGCGTCGGCAAATGCGAGTTTGTCGCTCTGCCGGCTGACGGCAATGGCGGGCCAGTTCATCGGTTGCGCATCGCATCAGCCAGTCGGGTATGTCCCTGCTTGTCCAATTCATCTGCAGCGGCCAGCCGATCGCGGTCTTCGCGGTTTTGGCTCAGTTTGGATTTGGCTTCCACACGGTTTATCTCGATCTCGATTCCGACAATCGCCTTGAGCATCGAATCAATATATTCTGCCGGCGCATCTGCCATTCGCCATGGCTTATTACCGGGAATGTTCATTTCATGTGTGCGGGTCAGGCGACCCACCAGCGCACGAAGGTATTTCTCGTCCTGAATGAACCGCACGGTGCCGTGAACGTTCACTACCTGATAATTCCAGGTGGGTACATGGCGGTGCGTGAAGTGTTTGCTTGGATACCAGTTTGGCGAAACATACGCGTCTTCCGCTCGGAAAATGACCAGCGCAGCACTGCCTTCCGCTGTCTCCTGCCAGAGCGGATTTGCCCGCGCGATATGTGCACGCAGCAGTACGGGTTCGCCATCTGCCGGAGCCAGTTCGAACGGTATTTGGTTGGCATCCAGACCTCGTTGTCCGGTGGTCACCAGCGTGGCCAATGGGAAGCGCTCAATGATCCGGTGAATTTCGGATGTGCCGGATTCGGCGAAGTGGGCGGGGATGTACATGATCTTGGATTCCGGCCTGATGTCGACGCAAGCGGCCGCCTGAATTGTTTTCTGCAAATTGCCGGAATCCCGGCGAGCGACTCAATATAATCTGCTCCCGACGCAATTGCGCTCAGATTTGTTTTTTTGCGCCTGTGTCCCGATGTCTTTTCGAATATTTTTAAACAGTCAGATGAGCGCGGCCTCGCATAAAAAGCAGCTGGCAGAAAATTTCGGTTTGCATGGCTGGCAATTCCGGCAATGCTGCGGCGCCACCCCTTCATTTCCGTGGGCGGGAACATGCATCTCGGTCAACTCGGCGGTGGTGCCCTCCGACATGCACGCGTGGTGGCGGGCCGCACAGCGGGTGATGGGGCAACTGGCAGAAGCCCATCCAATACTGTGCGAATGGTGGCGGCAAGTGCAAATGCAGGAGTTTGCATCTGAAGGTATTGGTCCGCTCATCGCAGGATGGGCTGCTTTGCAGGCCGCGTTCGGCATGCCTGCTTATCCGATGCAGGTGGACGCCGCAGGAAAATCGCCACCGGTTGGCATGTTGCTCTACAGCGCGTGCCCATACGAAGCGTTCGTGCAGCAGGGGGTTCAACTGACTGGCATTTGGCTGCAATGGAGTCACGCAGCCTGGCAGCAGGGAAGTCTGGATGTGCGCAAGGAAGATTTGCGGCGCTGGCTGGATGCCTTCGGCAATCTGCGGTCCAGGTTGCCTTCGACGCAATTGATCGCGCTTCACCACCGCCTGTGGGAACGTGGCATCAGCTGGCAATGGCCGGGCAAGGAACAGACGGTCATCGGTGAAGGTGAGCGGCAGCGTGTGCTCGAGGGTGTGCCTGAAGGCACGGAGCACGATCTCGGCGATCTGCGCGACAGCCTCCATGTGCCCATCTATACCGTGACGGGCAGCGTAGGCAAGACCACGACCGCAAGGTTGCTATGGAGCCTGCTCCAGGGGAGCGGGCGGTGCATCGCGCTGGCGGCCTCCGATGGCGCATGGATCGGCGACCAGTGCGTTGCCGAGGGCGACTGCATTGGCGGCGTGAGCGCACGTGCGTTGTTACGAAATCCGTCGGTACAGGCCGCCGTGTTCGAACAAGGCAGGGGCGGCCTCCTCAAGCAGGGTTTGCCTTACGCGCGAAGTGACATGGGCATACTTCTCAACGTGCAAGCAGTCCATCTGGGGCTGGACGGCATCGGCACACCGGCGCAGATGGCGGACGTAAAGTCCACTGGCATCCGGCCGGCGCGCCTTGCGATACTCAATCATGACGATGCGCAGTGCCGCCGCATAGGCAGCCAGCGTGATCCGGCCACTTGCATTTGGTTCAGCGCCACAGCGACTGCCGGCGAGTTGCAGGAGATCAGTGCAAGCGCTCATGCGACGGTGGGCGTGTTGCGCAACGACCGGCTCGAGCCCGATGCGTTGACCATTTGGCAGGGCGGTGAATCGCGGGATCAGATCGGGCTCGAAGGTGTAGCTCCCTATCATGGCATGCTGGGTGAAAAGACCCTTGAAGAGTTGCTGGCAGCGGTGGCGGCTGCGTGGTTTGGACCGCTGCCTCTGGATGACTGGCCGTCACGCTTGCGCGCCTTGCGACTCGATCATGAGAACCATGTTTTTCGTACCAGTGTGCACCGGCAGGGGCGAGTGACATTTGTTCTGGACAAGGCCGGCGAGGCTGCGTCAATGCAGTCACTGCAGCAGGCTGTGGAGCAGCTGGCGCAAATCGAAGGGTGCCGCTATCGCATTGCGGCGGTGGCGCGCTCGGCTGGCGAGCATCCGGATCGCCACCGCGAGTCTGCGCTGCACCTTCACGGTTTCATGGATGAATTCATCTGTTTCGACCGCGCCGACTCCTATTTGCTTCCAACGGCATTGCCGCTGTACCGACCCGGTGCCATACCTCAGCTGTTGAAAGACGAATTCGAGCGCCTCAATGCCGGACACGGCATTACGAAGCCTGTCACTACAGTCGAAAACTGGGAGCAGGCCGAGTCCCTGCTGCGTGCGCGCCTGTCCGAATTGGACGGAAAGATTCTTGTGCTGATAAATCAACCGTCGACTTCTGCTGTCGATCTGAACCGCCGCATCCTTGCATTCGCGAGCAGCGGACTGCCACCATCGCTCGTCAGCGAACCTCGTGCATGATTGTAATTGTTCAAATTGAAGCCCTGCGCTGCCTGCGCGGCGCGACTGCAGGGTTGCTGCAAAAAACCGCTCTGGCCACGTTGCGGGTCGAGGGCAATACGGCTGACTGGTGTTTGAACCGGAAGCCGACGCCGGAACTGCTTGCCGAGGTCTTGCCTGTGCAGGTTGCGGAATGGCCGGTTGTCTGGCCATCCACGTTTGCAGGTTGGGTGGTCGCGCTCACGGTCGCAATGTTGCGCGAGGCACGCGAGGCTGTCGCTGGTGGCGTCGTGATGGAAGATGCTGGCGAGCGCATTGTCGTTGCCCTTCCTTATGGCCGCGAGTCGGTCGTCAGGGAGGCTTTGCGGTGGTGCTTGCGCTATCTGGTGCAGCGAACCGACCCGGCAGTCACGGCAGCGCAGGTAAGAGCGCTGCAAGCGGGCTACTGCCGTTGGCTGGAAATGGCGCAAAGCGGCGCCCTGGCGCCGAATACCTTGCGTTTTGCATTGGCTGCCATGGCGCGCGATTGGCCTATTCGCACTGACGGGCCCATGCTGTACCTTGGATGGGGAGCGGGCCAGCAGCAGTTGGATAGCAGTTTTACCGGGCAGAGCTCTCATCTGGCAGCACGTACTGCGCGTGACAAGTACCAGACCAGCTTGCGCCTGGCCGAGGCCGGCTTGCCCGTGCCGCCCACGGCAAAAGTGCGAGACCTGCAGAATGCGCGACACGTCGTCCGGCAACTGGGATGGCCAGTGGTCGTGAAACCCGCGGCGATGGATCAGGGCGTTGGCGTCGTGCCGGGGATTCACAGCGACGAGGCCTTCGATGCGGCTTTCGAAGCAGCGGCCAAGCTCAGCCCCGGCGCAGTCATTGTCGAGAAACATATCGATGGCGATGACTACCGCTTGCTGGTGGTTCGTGGCCGCCTGCTGGCAGCGACGCGGCGGATTCCAGGGGGCGTCACGGGCGATGGAACGATGAGCGTTCTGCAATTAATCGACCTCGCGAATGCCGATCCGCGACGTGGCGTCGGCAAGCGCAGTCTGATGATTCGCCTTGCGCCGGATGCCGAAGCCATTGGCTGCCTGTCCGAGCAAGGCTTGACGCCGGAGTCCGTGCCGGCCGCCGGCCGGTTCGTGCGCCTGCGCCGAACGGCCAACATCAGTACCGGCGGCACTGCCGTGGATGTGAGCGCCGTGATCCATCCGGATAATCGCCTGTTGGCCGAGCGTGCCGCGCGCATCATCGGGCTGGACATCGCCGGCGTGGATTTTCTTTGCCCTGACATTACGCGTTCGTGGCACGACGTGGGCGGTGCGATTTGCGAAATCAACGCGCAGCCCGGATTTCGTCCGCACTGGATTAGCGATCCCGGGCGTGATCTGAATGGCGAGATCCTTGAGCTGCTGTTGTCCGGACGCCCGCCCCGCATACCGACGGCGGCCATTACCGGCACCAACGGCAAGAGCACCACGGCAAAAATGTTGCAGCACATCTGGAACACTGCCGGCAAGGTCGCGGGCGTATGTACTTCACAGGGCGTCTGGATTGGCGATGACTTGGTGACGACGTCGAACCTGTCAGGCCTGCCGGGTGCGCAGATTCTGCTCAATGATCCCGCAGTGGAGGCAGCCGTGCTCGAACTGCCCCGCAAGGGATTGCTTCGCTTCGGACATCCTTGTGACCGCTATGACGTGGCTGCACTGCTCAACGTACAGGATGACCATATCGGCGTCGATGGCGTCGAAACGCTTGAGCAGATGGCCCGACTCAAGGCCGAGGTGCTGGAGCGTGCCAACAGCGCCATCGTGGTCAATGCCGACGACGTATTGTGCTTGCAAATGCGGGAGAGGGCCGGCTGCCGTCGCCATATCCTGGTGGCCCAAAGCGCAGGAAACCCTGCCGTCGCCGAACATCGTCGATCCGGTGGCGAGGTCGTATTCATCGCTGAGAAGCAGGGGGCGCGACGGATCATATTCGCCGAAGGCGGCATGGAAACCGACCTGATGGCCGTCGATGCGGTTCCCGCCACGATGAACGGCCTGCTGCGTTTCAACGAAAGCAATGCGCTGTTTGCAGCGGCGCTCGCATGGGCACAGGGGATTCCACCGGCGGTGATCCGCGATGCACTGTCGCAGTTTCATAATTCGCCGGAGCAGAATCCCGGCCGCTACAACTTCATCGAGGGTCTGCCGTTCCGGATATTGCTGGATTACGGACACAATCCGGAAGGCCTGCGCGAACTGTTTGATGTCGTGTCGCGCTTGCCCGTGGCCGGGCAGCGTGTGTTGGTCAGCATTGTGGGAAATCGCTTCCGCCACCATCTCGAGGCCCAGCTTCCCTGGATGCTTGAGACCTTCGAACGTGTTTTCCTGTCGCAGGACGAAGCGTATTTCCGCAATAATGGCCATGGGTTCGGCAGCGAGGATCCCCTTGGTGGTTTGCTGGCATGCGCGCAGGAGCAGGCGAAGCCAAAACTGCGCGAAGGACAGACGTTCACGACCAGCCGGGATTACCTGGCCCTGCTCGAGTCATGCCTTCGTTCCTGCGGTGCCGGCGACTTGCTGGTCATTCTCGCCGAGGCCAGCGATGTCCTCCCGATGGTCGAGCGTTTGCGAACACAACTGGCGAGCTCGGACAATGTCACTTGAGCTGCGGGTCGTTCCATCGATTCGCGACGTCGATCCGCTTGCATGGGATGCCTGTGCCGGGCGCCATCCATTTGTTCGCCATGCATTCCTGAGTGCGCTCGAAGCGTCCGGTGCGGTCTGTGCGGCACGTGGTGTGTTGCCCGGTTATGCGTTGTTGTCTGACGGGCCGCGCGGACTCGTTGCCTGCGCGCCGGTCATGCAGAAGTCGGGCACACGGCGAGAGTTCGGTCCGGAGGTGCGCTGGCTCAGTGCAGGATCGGCTGCCGGTTGTTTTGCATGGCCGAAGTTCCAGGTTGGCCTGCCATTTTTCCCTGTGATGGGTCCGAAGTTGCTCGCCCGCGGCGGACCTGCTGCCGACGCACAGCGTGCGGCATTGCTCGTTGGACTGCGTGAGTGGCGGCGAAAGTCCGGCGACGATGTGTTCAACGTCATGCACATCGACGCAAGGCAGGCGCGACAGTGTCGCGCGGCAGGGGCGTTGCTGTCGTGCGAATGGCATTCGCATTGGGCCAATGCCGGCCATCGCACCTATGCCGATTATCTTCTCGCGCTGCCCGCACGCAAGCGCAGGCAGGCACGGATCGATCGTCATCAGGCCGAGTCGCACCAGCTGGAATTCCGGGTGCTTCGCGGCCGCGACATCCGGGACGAAGTGCTCGCTGATTACTATGACGGGCATCGCCGGGTATGTGCGCGCCACGGCGGACGCCCATGGTTGCCTGAAGAGGCGTACCGGGCAGTGGTGGCAGCGATGCCGGAGGCGGCGATCCTGATGGCCTATGCCGATGCGGGGAAATTCGTCGCAGGAATCCTTGGGCTAGAGCAGGACGGGGAATTGTATCTTCTGCAGTGGAGCGAGCGTGCCACGCTTGCAGGGCTGGCAATGGATCTTGTTTGCTTTCGTCCGATTGAATACGCGATCCACAACGGGCTCCGTCGGGTGGACTCAGGGCTGGACGCCGGGCACAAGCGATTCCGCGACTGGCAGCCGGTGCCGGTGTATCAGGCGCACTGGTTTTTCAACGACGAGCTCCGCAGACTGGCCGAACGCGAAGTCGAGGCGATTCAGGTGCCGCAACCCATCGCGATCGACTGATCGACGGGCCACGATCAGAAAGCCGCGAAAGACAGGGCACAAAACAAAAAGGCCAATCCGGAGATTGGCCTTGATGCTTGATTCTAATGGTCGGGGCGGCGGGATTCGAACTCGCGACCCCTTGCACCCCATGCGGTGGCGTAACATTTGAAAACCCGCGCCATCACTACATTTTGCTGCTCACCTTCTAATATACAGTGGTTGACTATAAGAAACTTTTCCCTATGGAGGGCGCCAAACATCGATCCGATATTAGAAGGTTTCAGTCAGTTTTCCACGGGATCGACACATCCATCTCCGACACCTCGGGGATGACCTCCTTGATGTAAATTTCGCTGGTGTCAACGCTGGTGTGTGCCAGCCGTCGGCGAAGCTCATCCTTCGAATTTCCTGACCTGGCAGCATCGGTCGCCGCCAGCGCGCGCAGGTCGCGAAAGGTCATATCAACGGCTGAAAAGCCGGCACGGTCTTTCGCTCGATTCCACATCGATTTCAGGCCGGATTTGGTGTAACAAGTACCGTCGCGATTGGCAAACAAGTACACGCTGACGATGTCGCGCTCGCGCTTGATCCGCCTCGCTCGGTCAATGACCTCTTGGATGGCTGGCGTGATGACGATGTCGACCGCTGCGCCCGAGGTCTTGCTGGTCTTGGTCGGCCTGAACGAAATCCGGCCGTCATGGATCTGCGATTCCTTGAGCTGGCGAATGTCGATGGCTCGTTGCCACAGCAGGTAGGCCATGTCAATCAGGCAGCTGAACATCGGGCCGGACTGTGTTTCGATTCGCTGGCTGCCCTTCATGAAGTACGTGCCGGCCTCGCGCACCGCCGCAACCTGTGCATGCGTGAGGAGCACGCGCCGGCGCTCGACTTCATAGCCCTCCAGGTCCAACTGGTCCAGCGGGTTGTCCTGACGCCACCCGCGCACTGAAATCGCATAGCGAAAAATCCTTCGCAGAAGGCCAGCCACCTTCTGCGCCGTGTTCGGCTTCCCCGCGTAATGGTTGTGCAGGAAGTCGGCGACATCCTTCGTCCTGACGTCCGCGCAGTGGAACTCTTCGAAGTCGCGCGCGATCGCCTCAAGGTAGGCTGAATACTGCAGCTTGGTATCGGTCGAATAACGGCTTTTCAGAACACGGTTCGCTTTGAATTCGACGCAGAGGTACGGCATCGACCCTTCGGTTGTTGCGCCTGACATCAGCCTTGCCAAGCGCAGCAACATGGTCGACTGTCCCTCGTCAAACGAGGCAAGGCGAATCCAAGATTTCACTTTGCCGTCTGCCGGATCGCGCATCGGTGTCTTTGGAACGAAGTACCAGACTCGATGCTTGACGTAAACTCGGCGCGGTAACCCCTTGTGAACCTTCCGATGGCGGTTCATCGCGCCGACTTCAGTTGCGGCCGTCGCTCAGTCGCGAGCTCAGCCGGATGAGTCATGTGCATGCGCAGCACCAGGACCGTATTGTCCGGGCGGAGGCGCGCTGGTACGCCGAGGCTCCGCAAAACCTCCAATTGCTTCTGCGATCGGCGGTAGCCGGTGATACGCTGAAGCTCTTCGGCGGTCAGTTCAAGAGTCATGATTGGTTCCTCTCAAAAATCTTCGCCGCGGTAGCGTGTTTGGAGATGTCAGCGCGATGCGACAGCCGGATCATCGCCAGCAATTTCTTTTTGTTAATCCGCATTATCTGTCCCTTTCAAAGTTGGCCGTTCCCAGGATTAAGCGCTAGTCACTTGCGGACGGCCGCGCCTTGGCCTGTTGCGATGCTGTGTCAACGTCGCGGGCAGCATCGCGCAGACATCCTGGGCTGTTTCCCTGGTGGCCATTCCCAAGGTGAAGAGAGGCCGTCCCCGCTGAAACGGTCATTGCTGGTCCTGGCCTCCGTCAAAATCCAGCTGCGGCTGCGGGCGCGCCACCACTCGCACTTCGTCGGTGACGTATTCCGCGATGATTGCCACCTCGTCGCGCAGCGGCTGAAAGCTGGCCGTGAATGTCAGCTCCATTTCCCCGCCGTCCTTCGGCACGATCTTGAATTTCCGCAGCCGGACGCCAGTGAAGTACTTGTCGAGCAGCTGCAGGTCGCAGTTTTCGATTTCGTTGGTAAAGCCAATCGGCTCCATCCGCATCGGGCGCGCGATCACTTCGTCGGTGAAAAGAAAATCGCGTAGCTCTGGGTCGAAGAAATCGCACAGCGCGGCATCCGTGCGCCCGCAGAATTTCACGTCCACTGCCAGCGCCTTTTCTTCTTCCGGTCCTTCCTTGCGGATGTTCAGATGCTTTATTTCGGCCATGCCGTCGAACAGAAATTCATTCATGATTTTTTTCCTTGAGCTTTGCTTCAATGAGTTCGGCGTACTCGCTCGGCTTCTTGGTCAGGGTCCATAGCACTTTCCGCTCGGCGGTTGTCAGACCTTGCCATTTGCGCTGTGGTGGGGCGGTGTAGTGTTTAACAATAGCTTCGACAGCAATACGCA
>CAYZXP010000042.1:18861-19123 GCA_964482415.1 uncultured Bifidobacterium sp.
TCGTTTAGCTCTACTGCGCCATTCCATGTGTGCCGCCACGCCACCGGCTCCATCTTCCCGAAGCAGCGTTCGGAAACATCAGGTTGTGATTCATACTCCATCAACCGAATGCCTTGGCTACTCGTAAGCCTTTGCAGCTTTTTGTACTCCGACAGCGGCACACACTGCTCATGCTCCGCAAGTCTGGCTTTCAACGCTTCTGCTTCTTCACGCGAATCGCACTGCACGCAAACGTCCCATTTGTTCAGCCACTTGATGCCGC
>CAYZXP010000043.1:0-12120 GCA_964482415.1 uncultured Bifidobacterium sp.
TCAATACATCTGGAGGAGACATCATGAAGCAGGGTGGACATCATTCACCGCTGCGCGCTGCTGCGCGCGGCTTTGCGCTGCGCGCAGCGGCCGCAGCGGTCGCGCTGAGCATGGCAGGCGGCGCCGCCGCCGAGGAAATCAAGATCGGCATCGTCAGCTTCCTGTCCGGACAAGCAGCCGACAGCTTCGGCGTGCCGGCGGTCAACGGCGCCAAGGCGCTGATTGACGCGTTCAACAGCGGCACCGCGCCCGCCCCGTACAACAAGAAAGGCATGGGCGGCCTGACCATCAATGCGGTGTACATCGACGAGAACGGCGGCGCGACCAAGCAGGTGCAGGAATTGCGCAACCTGTACGAGCGCGAGAAGGTCGACCTCGTGATCGGCTATGTCAGTTCGGGCGACTGCCTGGCGGTCTCGCCGGTGGCCGAGGAAATGAAGAAGCTGCTGGTGCTGTATGACTGCGGCACCCCGCGCATCTTCGAGGAAGCCAAATACAAATACGTGTTCCGCACCGCGTCGCACGGCGCGATGGACAACGTCGCCGCCGCGCGCTACCTGAAGGCGCGCAACATGAAGGTCGACACCTTCAACATGATCAACCAGGACTATGCATGGGGTCATGATTCGCTGAAGGACTTCACGCTGTCGATGCAGGTGCTGTATCCGAATGCGAAGGTGCAGTCCGACCAGCGTCCGAAATTCGGCGCCGGCCAGTACGGCACCGAGATTTCGCAGCTGATGTCCAAGCCGGCCGACGTGACCCACTCCAGCCTCTGGGGCGGTGACCTGCAGGCGCTGGTGCTGCAGTCCATGCCGCGCGGCCTGTTCCGCAAATCGCAGGTGGTGCTGACCGCAGCCGACCATGTGCTGGTGCCGCTGGCCGAGAAGATGCCCGACGGGACCATCCTCGGCGCGCGCGGCGCGTACGGCATGCTGGCGCCGAAATCGGACCTGAACGACTGGTGGTGGAAGCTCTATCAGGACAAGAACGGCGTCTACCCGGTACAGGCCCCGTACCGGATGGCGCAGTCGCTGATGGGCGTCAAGCTCGCCGTCGAAAAAGCCCTCGCCGCCAACGGCGGCAAGAAGCCCAGCGGCGAACAGATCGCCGCCGCGCTGCGCGGTTCCGAATGGGATGCGCCGGGCGGCCGCGTGAAGATGGCGCTCGGCGAAGGCCAGCAGGCAATCCAGCCGACCGCGATCGGCCGCACCAAGTGGGATCCGGCGAAGAAGCTGGTGGTGATGGAGGACATCGTCCGCTTCGCCGCCGAGTGCGTGAACCCGCCGGCCAACATGAAGTCGGAGGACTGGATCAAGGCCGGTTTCCCGGGCGCGAAGTGCAACTGATGTCGCTTCCGAGAACCTGATGGCAACGATACTGATTGACGGACTCACCTACGCATCCTGGCTGTTCATCGTCGCACTCGGGCTGACGCTCGTGTTCGGCGTGCTGAAGATCCTCAACGTCGCGCATGGCAGCTTCTACGCGCTCGGCGCGTACGCGGCAGCGACACTGGTGGGCTGGTTCGCCAGCCTGCAGTTCGCGCCGTGGCTGTCCATCGTCGCGATGCTGCTGGCGGCGGTCGCCGTGGCGGCGCTGGTCGCGCCGCTGTGCGAGCGCGGCCTGCTGAGGACTTTCTACGGCCGCGACGAAGTGCTGCTGGTGCTGGTGACGTTCGCGCTGTTCCTGATCCTCGAGGACGTCACCAAGCTGATCTGGGGCGTGAACCCGCTGTACGTTTCCGAGCCCTACATGCTGTTCGGCACGGTCGACATGGGCGAGCTTTCCTATGTCGGCTACGACTTCGTGCTGGTTGCCGTTGCCCTCGCGGTCGGCAGCGTCGTCTGGTGGGGCCTGAACCGCACGCGCACCGGCAAGATCGTGCTGGCGGTGATCCACAGCGAAGAGGTCGCCTCCAGCATGGGCGTGAACGTCTCGCGCATCTACACGATGGCCTTCGGCGCCGGCATCTTCCTCGCCGCGCTCGGCGGCGCGCTGACTGCGCCGATGATCTCGGTGCAGCCGGGCGTGTCGGTCGGCGTGATCATCGTGTCGTTCGCAGTCGTGATCATTGGCGGGCTGGGCAGCATTCCCGGCGCAGCCATTGGCGCGCTGATCGTCGGCCTCGCCCGCTCGGCCGCGGTGCACCTGATGCCCGAGGCCGAACTGTTCTCCATTTATGGCGTGATGGCCATCGTGCTGATGTTCCGGCCGGAAGGCCTGTTCCAGCGCGTGCAGGCAAGGAAAATCTGAGATGCGCGCCAACTCTTCCCCACTCTCACGCACGGTCGTGTCCGGCGTCGCGCTGGCGGCCGTGCTGCTGGCAGCCGGCCGCCTGCTGCCCAGCTGGCTCGCCTTCCTCGTCACGATGGCGGCCGCGCAGGGGCTGGTCTCGCTGGGCATCGTGCTGCTGATGCGCAGCGGCGTGGTGTCCTTCGGCCAGGGCCTGGTGTTTGCTGTCGGCGGCTATACCGCTGCGCTCGCCTTCGGCAAGCTCGGCATCACCGACGCCTTGCTGCTGGCGCTGGCCGGCGGCGCGCTGTCGGCGCTGATCGCCGCGCCTTTCGCCTGGCCGATCGCGCGCTACCGCGGCATCTTCTTCGCGATGCTGTCGCTGGCGCTGTCGATGGTGCTGTACGGGCTGCTGCTGAAGTCGCAGACGCTGGGCGGCTCGGACGGCTTCAACATGGGCCGCCCCACCCTGTTCGGCGTGCGTCCCGGCGATGACTGGAGCACTTACGCCAGCTATGCGCTGACGGTGTCGCTGTCGGCCATCGTCGCGATTGCGATGCGCGTGTATTTCGATTCCACCCGCGGGCTGGTTGCACTGGCCGCGCGCGACAACGAGATCCGCGTCGAATATCTGGGCAGCTCGGTGCAGTCGCTGATTGCGACCAACTTCGTGATCGCCGCCTTCATCGGCGGCATGGGCGGCGCGCTGACCGTGATGGCGCTCGGCCACGTCGAGCCGGACTTCAGTTACTGGACCCGCTCCGGCGACTTCGTGTTCGTCGCCATCCTCGCCGGCCACCACAGCGTGATTGCCGCGTTTGTCGCGTCGACCGCGCTGGAAGTCGTGCGCTCGTTCTCGAGCGCGTATTTCCCCAACAGCTGGCAGCTGGCGCTGGGCGTGTTCCTGCTCGCCGTGATCCGCTTCCTGCCGCGCGGCATTGGTTCGCTGTGGGAAGCCCGTCGCCGCAGCGGAGGACAGGCATGACGCAAGTGCAAAACGCCATTGAGGCCATCGGCATCCAGAAGCGCTTTGGCGCCGTGGTCGCCGCCGCCGACATCAACCTCGTCGTTCCGGCCGGCCAGCGCGTGAGCCTGATCGGCAGCAACGGCGCCGGCAAGACCACCTTCGTGAACATGCTGACCGGCTACATCCGCCCGGACGCCGGCCGCATCCTCGTGCACGGCGACAGCATCGCCGGCCTGCCGCCGCGCACGATCGCGCGGATGGGCATTGCCCGCTCGTTCCAGGTGCCGCAACTGTTCAAGGACCTGACCGTGGTCGACAACATGCTGGTCGCAGTCGCCTCGCAATCGGGCCAGCTGTCGGCCCTGCGTCCGGGACGCAATGCCGACGCGCTGGCACGGGCGCAAGAACTGCTGCAGCGCTTCGAGCTGGACCGCCACGCCGAACGCCGTGTCGGCGAGCTGCCCGGCGGCGTGCGCAAGCTGCTCGACATCGCGATGGCGCTGACCCGCCACCCGAAGGTGCTGCTGCTGGACGAACCGACGTCGGGCGTGTCGGCCGACGAAAAATTCCCGCTGATGGAGACCGTGATGCGTGCACTGTCGCAGGAGGCGGCGACAGTGCTGTTCGTCGAGCATGACATGGACATCGTCGCCCGTTATTCAGACCGCGTGGTTGCGTTTTACAGCGGCCGCATCATCGCCGACGGCGCGGCCACCGAGGTGCTGGCCAACGCCGACGTGCAGCGCCATGTGACTGGCCACGCGCCGCGAGGAGAAGCCCATGCTCAGGCTTGACGGCATCGACGTGGCCATCCAGTCGGTGCAGGTGCTGCGCGGACTGTCCTTCGAGGTCGGCAGCGGCAAGATGGTCGGGCTGGTCGGACGCAACGGCGCCGGCAAGACCACCACGATGCGGGCGATCATGGGGCACCTGCCGCTGGGCGCGGGCTCGGTCAGTTTCGACGGCGTCGCGCTGGCGAAGCTGCCGCCGCATGCGCGCGCCGGCCTCGGCATCGGTTACATGCCGGAAGACCGCGGGCTGGTGCCCGAACTGTCGGTCGAGGAAAACATCCTCGTGCCGCTGTGGGCGGCGAAGACGGCCAATACGAACGATCGGCTCGACTTCGTCTATGGCGTACTGCCGGAGCTGAAGGAAATGCGCGACCGGCGCGCGCTGCTGCTGTCAGGCGGCCAGCAGAAGCTGGTGGCGCTGGCGCGCGCGCTGACGATAGGCACGCGGCTGCTGCTGCTCGACGAACCCTTCGAGGGCGTCGCGCCGGCGCTGTCGGCACGGCTGTCGGAAGTGATTGCGGGACTGCGCGGCGGCGAGCTGTCGGTGCTGATCTCGCAATCCGACCTCAATCATTCTAGGAACCTGCTGGACGCCGAGGTCGTGATCGAGCGCGGCGAAATCGTCACATGATCGACTGGAAAGACCACCTGACGCTGCCTGCAATGCGCAGCGAAATGCACTTCGGCCGGACCCTGCGCTGCTTTGCCGAGCGCCCGGCGTCGATGTACCAGATGTTCGAACGCGCGCTCGCGCACGACCCCGAGCGCGAAGCCGTCGCCTTCAATGATCAGCGCTGGACCTATGCGCAGATGGATCGCGAGGTCGCGCGCATCGCCAACGGGCTGGCTGCAAAGGGATTGCAACCGGGCGAACGTGTCGTGCTGTTCGTCGGGAACCGGCCGGAATTCGTGTTCGCGCTGTACGCGCTGCAGAAGCTCGGTGCGATCGCAGTGCCGGTCGGCACGCGCGAACAGGGGCCGGGGCTGGCGTACATCGTCAACCAGTGCGGCGCGCGCGGCATCGTGTTCGATGACGAACTGGCCGAGCGCATACCTTCGGCCGACGCGGCCGCCTGCCTCGCGCTGCGCCTGCCGGTGTCGTCGCTGGCCGCGCTGGACGGCCCGGCCGTGGCGCCGGCTGTCACGCGCGAGGACGACTGCGCGTGCATCCTGTACACGTCCGGCACCACCGGCAACCCGAAGGGCGCGATGCTGACGCACCTGAACGTTGCGCACTCGGTGATCCATTACGAAATTGCGCTGAAGCTCGGCAGCGACGACCGCGCAGCGCTGGCCGTGCCGGCCAGCCATGTCACCGGCCTGGTCGCGCTGATCACGACGATGGTGCATGTGGGCGGCACGCTGGTGATCGTTGCCGAATTCAAGGCGCCGGCCTTCGTCGAACTGGTCGCCCGCGAGCGGATCACGTTCTCGCTGATGGTGCCGGCAATGTACCAGCTGTGCCTGCTGCAACCGTCGTTCCGCACGCTCGACCTGTCGTCGTGGCGCGTCGGCGGCTACGGCGGCGCACCGATGCCGGTGCCGACCGTGCAGGCGCTGGCGCAGGCGGTGCCGGGACTGACGCTGGTGAACTGCTACGGCTCGACGGAGACGACCTCGCCGGCGACCATCATGCCGCTTGGTCTGTCCGCGGTCTACAACGACAGCGTCGGCATTGCAGTGCCGTGCGCGGACATCCGCGTGATCGACGACGAGGGTCGCGAGCTGCCGGCCGGCGCCAGCGGCGAACTGCTGATCGGCGGGCCGATGGTGGTGCCCGGCTACTGGGACAATCCGGAGGCGACCGCGAAAGGCTTCCTCGATGGCGGCTGGCGCTCCGGCGACCTCGGCTCGGTCGATGAACAGGGACTGGTGCGCATCTTCGACCGCATCAAGGACATGATCAACCGTGGCGGTTTCAAGATCTATTCGGTCGAAGTCGAGAACGTGCTGATGGGCGTGACGGGCGTGGTCGAGGCGGCGGTTGTCGGCTTCCCCTGCGAGGTGCTCGGCGAACGCGTGCATGCGTACCTGTATGCGCCGAATGCGCAGGCCGATGCCGAGGCCGTGCGCGCGCATTGCGCGGCGCGGCTGGCGGATTACAAGGTGCCGGAGAAGGTGGTGTTCGTGGACAAGCCGCTGCCACGGAATGCGAACGGAAAGTTGCTGAAGCGGGCGCTGCGGGGGTGAGGTCTGTTGCCGATGAATCGCACCGGCGATTGATCGACGATGGATTCCAGCCCTGCCGGCCGCGCATCGGTGAATACGCCGATTCCGTTCAGCGGGCAGAGCGCATGCGCTCTGAAATCCCGCCTTCACCCTGCGCCGGAATGACGATTTTGAGTACGGATATTTTTTAAAACGTCATCCCGGCGCAGGCCGGGATCCATCGTCGTCAACGGGAAGCCATCGCTACCGTCAAACCACCGTCACTTCATCGGCAACGCGCCCAAGCCCGCATATCGCGCCGCACCGCCCAGCGCCTCCTCGATCCGCAGCAGCTCATTCCACTTCGCCATCCGCTCCGAGCGTGCGAACGAGCCGACCTTCAGCTGTCCTGCATTCCAGCCGACCGACAGGTGCGAGATCATCACGCACTCCGATTCGCCCGAACGTGCCGACACGATGGTCGAGTAACCGAGCGACTTCGCGGCCTCGAGCGCATCGCGGGTCTCGCTGATCGTGCCGGCCTGATTCGGCTTGATCAGCACCGCATTGCACGCATGCGCCGCCGCCGCATCGCGCACGCGCTGCGCATTGGTCACCAGGAAGTCGTCGCCGATCACCTGGATGCCGGCGCCGGCCGCCTTCGTGAACGCAATCATGCCGGCCGCATCGTCCTCGGCCACCGGATCCTCGATCGACAGGATCGGATACTTCGCCACCCAGCCGAGCAGCACGTCGATCCATTCGTCGGTCGTAAACGCACGGCCTTCCAGCGCCGGACGATAGATGCCGTCGCGGCCGAATTCGGATGCGGCGATGTCGAGCGAGATCATCACCTCGCCATTGCGGTAGCCTGCCTTGTCGATTGCCCGTGCCAGCATCTGCAGCGCATCTTCGTTGCCGCCGAAATCCGGCCACCAGCCGCCCTCGTCCGCCACGCCGGCGCGCTTGCCGGCATCGGCCATCAGCTGCCCGGCCGCGCGGTAGACCTCGGCCACCATCGCCAGCGCCTCGTCCATGCTGGATGCGCCGACCGGCATCACGAGGAAATCCTGGATGTCGACGCGCCGGCCGGCGTGCGCGCCGCCGCCGAAGATCTGGATCTCGGGCAGCGGCAGCGTGACCTCGGCGTCGCCGGCCAGATACTTCCACAGCGGCAGCCGCGCAGACTTCGCGGCCGCATCGAGCACCGCCATCGAGGTCGCAATCAGCGCGTTGCCGCCGAGCCGGGACTTGTTCGGCGTGCCGTCGAGCGCGATCAGCAATTCATCGACCATGCGCTGCTCGCGCGCATCGAGCCCTGGCAGCGCCGGCGCAATCTCGCGCGCGACGTTCGCCACCGCCTTGTCGACGCCGTAACCGCCGAAAGCCTCGCCGCCGTCGCGCAGCTCGACCGCCTCATGACTGCCGGTGGAGGCGCCGGCCGGCGCGATGCCGCGGCCGATGCTGCCGTCGGCCAGCGTGACGTCGACCTCGACGGTCGGGCGGCCGCGCGAATCCCAGATGCGGCGCGCGCGTACTTCGGTGATGCGGGTAGTCATTGGCAAATATCCTCTTTCCATGCGGCGCGCATTGCGGCCAGGGTGGCGGACGGCGCGAGCACGTAGCGGCGCGCGAATGCGCGCTGCGCCGCCCTGCCCTCGTCGTCCAGGTATTCGAGCGGCGACTTGCCGTCGACGCGTGCGAGCAGGATGCCGGCAAGCAGCTGCGCGATGCGCGCCTCCAGCACGGCGCGCGGCTCCCAGTCGGCGCCCGCGAGATACGACTCGGCGAAAGCATCGAAGCAGGCGAGGAAGGCGTCGGCCGACGCCGGCCGCCACAGGCATTTCGCCAGCAGGTGGGTCAGGCAGAACGCCGCGTCGAAAGCCGGGTCGCCGTACCATGCACATTCGGCGTCGAGGATCACCGGGCCAGCCGGTCCGGCGAGGATGTTCTTCGGGCTGATGTCGCCATGGACGAGCGCAAGCTTCGTCGTCGCGGTGCGCTCGACCAGCGCCAGCAGCGCCGGCGCGCAATCCGGATGCGCGCGTGCAGCGGCGACGAAGTACGGGTCGAGCCGCAGGTCATTGAAATTCCGGTCGTTGGCGAAGGCGGCGGCCAGCTCGGGCCGGTGCGCTGTGCTCGCATGGATGCGGGCAACCAGCGCGGCCACCTGCGCCGCGAACGCCGGCTCGACGACGCCGTCGCGCAGCAGCGATTTCCAGACAGGATGTCGTTCGGGCGCCAGCCACTGCATCGCGAAGGTGTAGGACGACGGGTCTTCGCCGAGGATCTGCGGCACCGCCTGCGGCAGCAAGCGCGACACCTCGCGCATCCATGCGACCTCGGCGAGGTTGCGCGACAGCGGCGCGCTCCAGTGCGTTGCGACCTTCAGCTCGGGCAGCGCCTGCTTCACGCACAGCGGCCCGCGCCGCGTGTCGACGCGCACGATCAGCGAGGAAACACCGCCGGACAGCGGTTGCAGGGAGGGAGTCTCGTCGGCGTCGACCAGCCCCATGCGCAACAGCGCAGGCTGAACGACGGCCAGGTCGGCGGGCTGGCTCACGCTGGCTTCTGTTTGTATTGGGACGCGTAACTATAGCGGATCACACCCCGTGCGGGCTTTCGATTCGCCAAGCGTCGCTTTTGGCCGCCGCGCAGGCAGCGGGCCGGCGCCGCCGGCCGGGTCAGCGTCAGTACTGGTAGAGCATCAGCAGCACCGCGCCGATGACGGCCGCCGAGGTCCACAGCACCGCCGCCGAGCCCGGGCGGCGCAACAGCGCGCCCCATCCGGCAACGCTGCGCGCGCCTGCGGCCGGCCACGGGCGTCGGCGGCGCTCGCGCCCGTCCCAGCGGCGTTGCGTGACGGCCGCTTCCTCGCGTGCGATCCACTCGTCGTGCTGCTGCCGACGCTGCGGATCGGACAGCACTTCGTAGGCCGTATTAATCAACTGGAAGGTGTGCGTCGCCTTCGCGCTGCCTGCGTGGTGATCCGGATGAAATTTGTGGCACAGGCTGCGGTAGGCAGCGCGAATCACTTCCGGCGGCGCGTCGCGCGCGACCTTCAGGTTGTCATAATGAGTGTGGACCCTGGCCATGGCTGACCCTTGTCGTTTACCTGTCCGCACAGTAAAAGTCCGACAAAACAACGAGTTGACAAACATCAACTTAACACGTGAAGAATGCATCGCCAGCCGTCAGGCGAGCGGATCGACGCCGAACGCCGGCCATTCCGCGAGCGGGTGCGCGGCACAGCGATCCGCCCAGCCCAGCGCTTCCGCGATGGTCACGTGCATGTCGAGGTAACGGTAGGTGCCGAGCCGCCCGACGAAGCTGACCCGCCGCTCCGCGCGCGCGCGTCCGACGTAGCGCGCCAGCAGCGCCTTTTCGTTTGCCAGCCGGATCGGGTAGTACGGCGTGTCGCCCGCTTCGCAGTCGCGGCTGTACTCGCGGCTGATGACGGTGCCGGCATGCGATTCCCACGGAGCGAAGTGCTTGTGCTCGGCGATCCGCGTCCACGGAACGTCGGGGTCGCAATAGTTGATCACCGCATTGCCCTGATAATCGCCTTCGTGCCACTCATGCCGGAAGTCCAGCGTGCGGTAGCCCAGGCGTCCTTCGTCATGCCCGAACCAGGCGTCGATCGGCCCGCTGTAGAACACATGGTCATGGTCGTCGCGCATCGCGCGGGTGAATGCGCGTCCGAGGTGGACGCGCACGTGCGCCACATCAAGCAGGCGTTCGACGATGCGCGTGTAGCCATGCCGCGGCAGGCCCTGCCAGCGGCTCGCATAGTAGTTGTCGTCGTAGCTGAAGCGCAGCGGCAGGCGCTTGAGCACGCTGGCCGGCAAGTCGGCCGGCGACCTGCCCCACTGCTTTTGCGTATAGCCGCGAAAGAAGGTCTCGTACAACGCGCGTCCCATGCCGGACAGCGCCTGCTCCTCGAAATTGCGCGGCTCGCCGGACACCGGCTCGGCCTGTGCGGCAAGGAAGTCGCGTGCCGCGGCCGGCCCGAGGCAGCGGCCGAACAGCTGGTTGATCGTATGCAGGTTCACCGGCAGCGAGTACACCTGCCCTCGCGCGACGGCCTTGACGCGATTGGTGAAGGGCATGAATTCGTCGAAGCGGCGCACGTAGTTCCAGACGCGCTCGTTATCCGTGTGGAAGATGTGCGGTCCGTAGCGGTGCAGCAGGATGCCGGTGGCGGGGTCGCGCTCGGTATGGCAGTTGCCGCCGACGTGGGCGCGCGGCTCGAACACGTCCACCTCGTGGCCGGCGCCGGCCAGCTCATGGGCAATCACTGCGCCGGACAAGCCGGCGCCGGCCACTGCGATGCGTGCCATTCGAATCCCCCGTTCTGTCTGTCCGCGCTCATTGCGGCGCGCTCCCGTTCACATCCGTCCCTGCAAGGGTTCAAGCCCGGTCTCGTCCTCTTCGGCCGCCTGGGCGCGCAGGTGCAGGTAACGCGCCAGCGCATCTTCCAGCGGCGGCATGTGGCGTCCGCGCTCGCTGTCCAGCGCCGACCAGGCCGGCCGCCGTGCGGGGCTGCGCAACAGCGCGACCGAACGCTCCTGCAGCGTGGCCGTCGGGATGCCGGCCATCCGCGCGGCCTTGCGCGCCAGCTGCGCCCAGCTCAGCGCGTCGCGGTTGGCGAGGTGCCACAGGCCCTGCTCGCCGTCGACCAGCAGGTTCAGCGACGCATGCACGAGGTCCGGCACATAGGTCGGCGACACGATCAGGTCCGACGCGGCGACGAAAGGACGCCGCTGCGACAGCGCATCCAGCGCCAGCGACACGAAATTCACGCTGTCCCACGGGCCGAAGAAGGCGCTGGTGCGCACCACCAGCGCCGCCGGATCAATCGCCAGCACGCGGCGCTCGGCCTCGGCCTTGGTGTGCCCGTAGACGCTGAGCGGGGCGACCGGATCGCTTTCGACATAGGGCGTGCGGCGCTCGCCGTCAAACACCAGGTCGCTGGAGAAAGTCAGCAAGCGCAGCCCGTGCCGCGCGCAGGCGACCGCCAGCACCACCGGCCCCAGCGTGTTCTCGCGCCGGCAGCGCTCGGGCTCGCGCTCGGCCTCGTCCACGCGCACATAGCCGCACGCATTCACGATCGCCCACGGACGGTGCTCGCGTATCGCGCGCTCGACCGCGGAGGCGTCGGCGATGTCGACCTGCGCGCGGTCGAGCAGCCGGAACGCGAGGTTGCGCACGCTGCAGATCCGCGCGAACGCACGCCCGAGCGTGCCGCCGGCGCCGACCACCAGCAGCGGCTGCGGGCTGCGCGCCAGCGGCGGATAGGCCGGCACCCAGTCATCCATTTCCGCGATCGACACCGGCGGGCACAGGAAGCGGCCCGGGCGCCGCCACCAGCCTTCGCCCAGCAGCACCGGATGCGAAGGCCGGCGGCCGGTGGCCAGCTCGCGCATCAGCGCCGCCACCGCGGTCATCCGCGGCGGCGACGAGCGCACGTCCAGCGGGCCGGGCTCGTAATAGCCTTGTTCGACGGTGACGAGGCTGTTCCAGTCGAACGAGCCGAGCAGCGCCCAGGCGGTGACGGCGCGCACGTCGGCTCCCTCGCCGCGCACGCGTTCTGCGCCGCGCCAGATCTCGTGCAGCCAGCGCAGCTGGTCCTCGCGCTGCGCGTCGATGTGCACCTCGGTCACCGCCAGCGGTATGCGGTAACGCTGCCATGCCTCGCGCAACAGCGGCGCGATGCCGGGCGTAGGCACGGTGAACGCGCGCGGCGTCTCTATGTCGGCCATCGGCTGTCCGCGGTAGTGCCCAACGCGCGATTCCGGATAGCGCCCGGCCTGATGGTCGAGCCAGCGCTCGCTGGTGATGTAGTAATTCACGCCGATCAGGTCGGGCACGCATGGGTGCTCGCGGAACCAGTCGAGCTCGCCGGCCGCCGCACCGCTGTCCAGCAAATAGTCGCGCAGCGCATGGCCGGGACCGACGCGGCCGCACAGCAAGTCCCAC
>CAYZXP010000043.1:12220-17503 GCA_964482415.1 uncultured Bifidobacterium sp.
GTCAGCGGCTCGTTGACCGGCGTGTACTGCATCACCCACGGATAGCGCGCCGCCACCGCACCGGCGTATTCGGCGAGGCGCTCGGGAAATGCGGGGTCGAGCAGCTGCGTGTCGCGCGGACCGCTGCCGTGGTGGACCAGCCCGACGATCGCCTCGATGCCGAGCCGCTGCAGCGCGACCAGCCGCTCGTCCGTCCAGCGCCAGTCAGCCGCAGCGAGCCCGGCCGGCGCGACGCGCTCCCACAGCACCGGCTGGCGCAGCGCGCTGATGCCGAGCGATGCAAAACGATCGAGGTCATCGTCGCGCACCGCATGGCCATTACGATCCAGCTGGCTGAAATAGCGATCGTGCACGCGATTGACCGTGCATTCGACGCCGCCCCACAGCGCGAGGCCGTCAGTCATCCGGCGTCGCCCAGTTCCGCGCCGCTGCGCTCGCGCACCAGCGTGTGCAACAGCTGCCGCATCGCGTCGGCGGTCGCATCCCACGAGGTGGTGGCCAGCTTCGCGCGCATGCGCCGGATCATGCGCTGACGCTCGCCGGCCGGCATCGCCAGCGCCTGCCGGCAGCGCGCGGCGAATTCGGCAGGCGAATGCGCGATGGCGATCACGTCCGCATGCTGGCCGACGACGTCAGGCACGGCAGTGCTGACCACCGGCAGCTCGGCTGCCATGTACTCGAGCGACTTGGTCGGGCTGATGAATCGCGTCGCGTCATTCAGCGCGAACGGCAACAGGCAGACGTCCCAGGACGCAAGGAAAGCCGGCAGCGCGGAATACGGCTGCTGCCCGGCGTAATGGATGTTCGGCCGGCGCGGCAGCGCAGCCGGATCGATCTTCGCCACCGGACCGGCCAGCACGATCTGCCAGGACGGCTCCTGGTCGGCCACGGCCGCGACCAGCTCGCCGTCGAAGCGCTCGTCGAGCACGCCGAAGAAGCCGAGCTTCGGTCCGGGCAGCCGCCGGTACGAAGGATGCGCAATGTTGCGGTCCAGCGCCTGCCGGAAGTGCGCGACGTCGACGCTGCTGGGGAAGCAATGCACATTGCGATGAAAGCGCCGCTTCGCGTCGAACAGGCTGGGTCCGCCGGCAAACACCAGGTCGGCGCGCTCGAACAAGGCCTGTTCCTGCTCGAGCAGGTCGGGCGGCGAATGCAGGAAGGCCGACAGCTCGTCCATGCAGTCATAGACCACCGCCTCCGGCTCGAGCGCGGCGAGCAGCGGCATCGCCATTGGCGTGTACAGCCACGCAAGGTGACGCGGATGGCGGCGTGCAAGGTCGGCAAGCTCACCAAGCAGCGGGCCGTGGTCCTGCCAGAGGCCGCCACCCGATCCGGGCGGCAGCCGCGGACGCAGCACCGTCAGTTGCGGCAACGGCTCGCTGGCCTGCCACGCACCGCTGCCGGCGCCCGCCACCGGCTCCTCGATGAAAAAAATCCGATAGTGCCGCGCCAGCCTCGACATCAGCTGCTGCGGCCGCTGGTAAACGAAATCCCAGCGCAGGTGGGAAAACACGAAAAGGGTTTCCATCGGCTCCGGTGCGGAAATTGAAAGGCTGCTAAAGATTTATGACCGCGCAAGCCCATGCCGTGTTCGACGCGCCGGCTTGCCCGCGCTCAAGAGCGGGCATCGGGTGCAGCACAGAAAATTTTCTGCTTCACAGAAACTATTTCCTGAAGCCATGAACAAAGGGGTGTTCCGTACAGCAATCTTCCTGCCCCGCCATGCCTGCCACCCACGCCCTGCCTGCTTCCGACGTTTCGCTTCCTGATTCCCCTGCCCTGCCACCGACGGCCGCCCTCGCGGGGTCGCTGTTGCAGCGGCTCGCGCTGCCCGCGCTGTTTGCCTGGTTCGGCGTGCTGATGGGCTCCTGGGTCGGCCGCATCCCGGCGCTGCGCGACGGCATGCAAATCTCGCACGCGCAGCTGTCGTTCGTGCTGCTGATGGGCGGGCTCGGCGCGGTGCTGTCGTTCCC
Source organism: uncultured Bifidobacterium sp. (assembly GCA_964482415.1). Taxonomy (GTDB): domain Bacteria; phylum Pseudomonadota; class Gammaproteobacteria; order Burkholderiales; family Burkholderiaceae_D; genus Pernthalerella. The sequence goes on from CAYZXP010000043.1 coordinate 14,194, forward strand.
GCTGTCGTCGCGGCTGATGGCACGCTTCGGCGGCCGCCGCACGATGCACATTTCAGGCATGGTGCTGCTGGGCGTGCTGCTGGCGATTGCGGCCGCGCCCAACGTGCCGCTGCTGATGGCAGCCGTGCTGATGCTGGGTTTGTTCGCCAGCACTTATGACGTCGGCATGAATGCGGTCGCCGCGAGGCAGGAGGCCGGCAGCGGCCGCTCGCGCATGGCCATGCTGCACGCGTTTGCCTGCGCCGGCGGACTGGCCGGCGTGACGCTGGGCAGCGCGATGGCGGCGCTGCAGGTGACGCCGCTGCAGCACTTCGCGCTGCTGGCCGCGCCGTTCGCGCTGCTGCTGACAGCAGGCACACGCCGGCTGCCGGACGACGGCGGCGAGCGCATCGCGAAGAAAGCCTTCGTGCTGCCGCGCGGCGAGCTGGCAATGCTGGGTGCGCTCGGCCTGATCGGCTCGATCGCCGAAGGCAGCATCGCCGACTGGGCCGGGATCTTCATGAAGGACCACTTCGGCGCATCGGACGGCATGGCGCCGCTGTCGCTGACAGCCTTCTCGACGATGATGCTGCTCGCGCGGCTCGCCGGCGACGGCCTGAAGGCGCGCTATGGTGCCCGCGTGCTGGTCGGCGGCGGCGCGCTGCTGGCCGCAGCCGGCCTGTTCGGCGCCGTATTCGCCCCCGGTCCTGTGCTGGCGCTGGGCGGCTTTGCCATTGCCGGCACCGGCCTGGCGCTGGTGTTCCCCTTCGTGTTCAGCGCCGCCGGCCGCGAGGGCACGGTCGCGCTGGCCGGCGTGGCGACGATGGCCTACAGCGGCAGCCTGATGGGGCCGCCGCTGCTGGGCGCGATCGCGCACGGGCTCGGGCTGCCGGCAGCGATGGCCTTCGTCGGCCTGCTGGCGCTGGCCATCGCGGTGGCGGCCCGCTACACGAAACTGTTGAAGTAAAAAGGAAGGCGCATCAGTGATGCGTGCGCCGCGGTGCGGGCGTTTTTTCGATGCGCGTCACGCCGCCGGCCACGGCGGGCGGATCGCTGGCGGGAAACGACAGCTCGATCGCATCATCGAGCAGCTCCTGCTGCCTTTCGTCCGGGTCGGGCGAATCGAGACGGCGCTCGACCTGGTCGCGCGCGGTGGCGTCGCCGGGCTCCACGTCTTTCGGCGTGACCGACACCGAATTGTCTTCATGGGACGGATGGGGAATGGCCGGCCGGTCCGGTCCGGCCTCTTTGCGTTGCTGGGACATGGTGTTCTCCGCTGGGTCGGCATTGCAGGAAGCAATGCCCGTCTCCTTCGGATGTCAGTCCGGCATGAAAGTTTCAATGCCCCGGCCGGGGCCGGCCGGCCTCAGCCCTCGAACAGCGCGCTGCGGTCGAGCTGACGAATGTCCGGCACGCCCAGAAGCGCGAGCGTGATGTCGATCTCGCGCTGCAGGATGTCGATCACCCGTTCGACGCCGCGCTGCCCCGCCGCCGCCAGTCCGTACAGGCCGGCACGGCCGACAATGCAGGCCGACGCGCCGAGCGCGACCGCCTTCACCACGTCGCTGCCGCGACGAATGCCGCCGTCCATCAGCACCGGGATGCGGCCGTCGATCGCGCTGGCAATCGCAGGCAGCGCCGCGATCGCCGACGGCGCGCTGTCGAGCTGGCGGCCGCCGTGATTCGACACCACCACGCCGTCGACGCCGTGCTCGAGCGCGCGGCACGCATCGTCGGCGCGCAGCAAGCCCTTGACCAGCAGCTTGCCCTTCCATTCGCTGCGCAGCCATTCGAGGTCCTTCCAGCTGACCGACGCATCGAAGTTGCGGCCGATTTTCTCGGCAAGGGTCAGCAGTTTCCCCGGCTCGGCGCCCGGGTCATTCAGGTTGCCGAAGGTGAAGCGCGGCGCGCTCGCCATGCGCATCAGCCAGCCGAGCTTGCTCGCATAATCGAAAATGTTGGACAGGTCGATCCGCGGCGGCAGCGTGAAGCCGTTGCGGATGTCGCGCTCGCGCGGCCCCGCGACCTGCAGGTCGACGGTCAGCACCAGCACCGGGCAACCGGCGTCGCGCGCACGCTCGACCAGCGACTTGGTCAGCCCGCGATCCTTCTGCACATACAGGTGGAACCACTGGCCCTTGCGGCCGTGCTGCGCCACCTGCTCGACGCTGGCGTTGGACGTGGTCGACTGGCAAAAGCCGATGCCTTTCGCGGCCGTTGCGCGCGCCAGGCACAGGTCGCCCTCGGGCCACAGCACGCCGGCAATGCCGGTCGGGCCGAACACCATCGGCGAACTCAGGGTCTGACCCAGCAGTTCGACCTGCTGGTTGCGGTTGCTGGCATCGACCAGCATGCGCGGCGCGAAACGGATCGCAGCCAGGTCGTCCTCGTTGGCGCGCAGCGTGCGCTCGTCATAGGCGCCGCCGTCGATGAAGCCGAACACGGACCTCGGCAACTGCCGCCGCGCGACCTCGCGCAGGTCGGCGAGGTTTACCGCTCGCTCGAATTTCATGCTGCTGTCTCCTGATATTTATTGTTATTGATTTCCGAAGCGACATATTACCCAAACTTCGACGCGCACCGGGACGAACATGCGGTCGCGATGGTGGTCGAACCGCAGTCAATTGCAGCACGAGCAGCACAAGCAGCACGACTGGGGAGAATGGAGATGGGAATGCAATGGGTGGTGGTCGCCGACAGCAGCCGCGCGCGCATATTCCAGACTGCCGGCAACCTTGAAAGCCTTCAGGAAGTTCAGGACATGCTGAATCCGCAAGGCAGGATGGACGAGGCCGAACAGCGCCACGACGCCGAAGGCCGCTTCTACGGCAAAGGCGAACGCGAGCAGGCGCACACCGCCGAGCCGAACGTGACGAAGGAAGCACACGATGCCGACCGGTTCTCGCGCGAAATCGGTCGCGTGCTGGCCGACGCCTGCGACGCCCACCGCTACGACAGCCTGGTGGTTGTCGCGCCGCCAGCCTTCCTCGGCCGCCTGCGCCATGCGCTGCCGGAACGGGTGGAACGCCGCGTAACGCGCCAGCTCGATCGCGAGATCACTGGCTGGGACGGCACCCAGGTGGGCGCCTACCTGAAGCAAGTGCTCCACTAAACCTGCGCCCAGCACGGCCGCAGGCAGGCAGGAGCGGCAGCTTCAGGCGTCGCCGACGGAGATCGCCGGATCGTCCGGATGCGGCTGCTGGCCCTCGGGCTCCGGCAGGTGCCTGGCCCGGCGCGGCTGCTGTTCCTCCGGTGTCGGCGGCAGTTCGGAATACACCTGCTCCTCGATCACGTTATGGAAATGGCTGCCGTCCAGCGGATGCGGCGCGGC
>CAYZXP010000043.1:17603-19028 GCA_964482415.1 uncultured Bifidobacterium sp.
CGCACCATGCAGGTGCTGGGCGGCGACACGATGAACATCGTGTACCAGCCGATCTACGACCTCGACAAGGCCACCGTCACCGGCTTCGAATCGCTGGCCCGTTTCGCGGCGACGCCGGCACGCTCGCCGGACCGATGGTTCAGCGATGCGCACACGGTCGGGCTCGGCGTCGAACTGGAGATGATGGCGATCGAGCATGCATTGCATCTGCTGCCGCATTTGGGCGAGGGCCTTGATCTCGGGATCAATGCATCGCCCGACACCATCGTCGATCCGCGCCTCGAACAGCTGCTGTCAGGAATGGACGCGATTGATCGCGTGGTGCTGGAGATTACCGAGCATTCGGCGGTGGAACGCTACGAGGAGATTGCGACCTGCCTGCGGCCTTATCGCGCTCGCGGCCTGAAAGTCGCCGTCGACGATGCGGGTGCCGGCTACGCCAGCTTCCGTCACATCCTCAACCTCGAACCGGACCGCATCAAGCTCGACATGAGCCTGACGCGCGACATCGACATCGACCCGGCACGGCGGGCGCTGGCGGCGGCGCTGATCCATTTTGCGGCCGACACCGGCAGCACGCTGGTCGCCGAAGGCGTGGAGACGGCCGCCGAAGTGGCGACCCTGATCGAACTGGGCGTCGCAAAGGCGCAAGGCTATTTCCTTGGCCGGCCGATGTCGCTGGACGCCTTGCACCACCATGGCCAGCTGCATCCGGCCGCGGCAAACGGCTAGCCGGCGATCCTCGCCGGCGGCCGTTCGCGCTGCCCGTCAGCAGTTGCGCGTCAGCAGTTGCCTTTCTTGCGCTGTCCGGGCGGGCAATGCCCCTGGCCGCGGCGCCATCCGCCGCGATTCAGCTCCCAGCCGTTCGGCACTTCCTGCCAGCGCGGCTGCGCATATTCATAACCGGAACGCGCGCGCACCCAGTGGCCGGGCACCCAGACGTGGGCGCCGCCGTTCCAGTTCCAGTAACCCTCGACCCAGAGATAACCGACCCGCGGCGGCGGCATGGTCTCGTAGCGCACCGGCGGCGGTGGCGTCCCGGACGAGATGGTGACGCCCCACTGGACGTTGGGGCCTGCGTGCGCCGCGGAGACTGCCGCCGCAAGCAACAGGCCAAGCATGGTCACGCGTTTCATGATCACTCCTCCCGGACTTGTTGAAATAGTGTCGTCCGACAATAATCGATGAAGCCGGGTACAGCGATACAAAAAGTTTACAAAACCAAACAGTTTTGATTTCCCTCAACCACTACAGCGGCGGCTGGCGCCGGCCTCAGGTTTCGATCAGCCCGTGCCGCACCGCGATCAGCGTCAGTTCGGCCTGGTTCGCCACGCCGAGCTTCTGCTTCACGTTGTACAGATGGGTGCCGACCGTGCGCGGCGAGATGTTCAGCAGTTCGGCGATCTGGTTCACCGACAGCCCCTT
>CAYZXP010000044.1:0-18833 GCA_964482415.1 uncultured Bifidobacterium sp.
GGTATGAGTATCCCGGACAGCGTGAGGAAAAGCAGGGCTTCGCGAAGGTAAGGCAGTGCGGGGGTGTGCTGCATGTAGGAGGAGCAGATTGTTATATATTCCGTCAATCATTATAGGCCAGCGCTAACGCTGGCCTTCAGCCGGACTGACGTCAGGACATCTGCTTGTTCGGCTCGACGATCCCGAATCGCGCCATGCGCCGGTAGATGGTCGAACGGCTGATGCCGAGGTCGCGCGCGCAGGCCATGATGTTCCACCGACTGCGTTGTAGCGCCGCAAGCAACTCGCCGGCATCCGACGCCGGAACCGCTCCGGCCGTCCCATCCGTTTCAAGGCCGCACTCAGGGACGAACTGCACGGGTCGCATAGCCGGCGCCCGCTGGCGCAGCACATTGGGCGGGAAATCTTCCAGCGTCAACGTGTCTGGTGCCACCGATACAGCAAATCGGATCGCATTCGCCAGCTGCCGTATGTTGCCGGGCCATGGCAACGCGGCGAGCTCATCGATCAACTGCTCATCGAACTGAAGGTCGGCACGGCGGTCCCGGGCAGCCTGGGCGATCAGGCGGCGGATCAGGAACGTGCGATCCGTGCGCTGGCGAAACGCGGGCAACTCGAAGACGGCGCCGTTGATCCGGTAATACAGGTCCTCGCGAAACTGTTTCGCAGCCACCATCTGTTCAAGGTCCTGATGGGTCGCGCACAACAGGCGGAAATCCGCCGGCACCGGCGCGCTCGCGCCGAGCGGCGTCACCTCGCGTTGCGCAATGACGCGCAACAGCCGCGCCTGCATCGACAGCGGCATGTCGCCGATCTCGTCCAGAAACAGCGTGCCGCCGTGCGCCTCGAGGATGCGGCCGCGCGAGCCGCCCCGCTTCGAACCGGTGAATGCCCCATCGCGATACCCGAACAACTCGCTTTCGATCAGCGTCTCTGGCAAGGCTGCGCAGTTCACCGCAACAAAAGGTCCGGTGCGCCGGTCGCTCGCGTGATGGAAAGAGCGCGCGAACATTTCTTTGCCGCTGCCAGTCTCGCCGAGGATGAGAACCGGCAAATCATTCTTCATCACTCGTGACACCAGCGGCAACATGCGCATGCAGGTGGCGTCCTCACCCGCCAGCTCTCTCAGTCCTTCGCCGACGGCGTGCGCATCCGGATCGATATCGGTGATCGTCTGCCGACGAGAAATGCCGCCGGACGCGCTGACCGCAAAATCGTGCAGAGGTACGTTGCCTTCGACGTGCGCGACCAGCACATGCGAGGATCCAGGCGGACGCAGCACGGCCCCGCCATTCATCCGGCGCAGGTGACTGTCGAGAAGTCGCTGCGGCGACTCGCCAAAGCAATCCTCAAAGGACAACCCGCCATCGCGCTGCGACAGACGCGGCACCAGCCGTACCGCCGCCTTGGTCGGCGACATGATCCGGCCGTCTTCACGCAGCAGAAAGAATGCATCGCCGATGCCTGCGCCAGGGCTGCCATGCGCATACAGGCTGACGATGAACTGGTCTCGAGCGCGCTGTGACAGGATCAGCTTGTTCTCGATCGCCTCGGCTGAAATTTTTGTCAGCTGCAGCGCGAGCAACTGGCTGCGCTTGTCCTCATGGGAACTGAGCGCCGACACATCGAGCACGGCGAGCAGCCGGCCCTGAGGATCGTCGATCGGCACTGCGGTGCAAGTGACGCCCTTGTGAACTGCGAGGAAGTGGTCAGTGCGATGCACTACGACAGGCTTGTGCTCGACGATGCAGGTGCCGATGCCGGACGTTCCCTCGACCGCCTCGGCATAGATGCGTCCGAGCTCCAGTCCGCCGTTCGCCAGCTCGCGGTCCATCAGCGGGTTGCGGATCATCGACAGACAGCTGCCCTGCGTGTCTGACACCATCACCACATAACCTGCGTCACAGACCCGCCCGTATAACGCGGCGATATCCTGCTCGGCAACGCGCAGCAGCCAGTCCATCGGTTCGCGCTGAGCGCGAATCTCCGCCGCCGTGAGCACCTGCGGACGATCCGGCTGGCCTTCGTCCAGCCGGTGTTCGGAAACGGCACGGTGCCATGAATCAAGGATATATGGATCGAGCGGTGCTGCCTGCAGCGCGCCGCCGGAAAAGGCCGGCGGAACGAGACGATGGATGTCATGGGTCATTGTCAGCCTTCGGGTGTATTCCCATCCTGTTGTGTCGTCCCGGGCACGGCGGCATGGGCGGTGCAAGGGACGCTTCGGAAGACGACTTGCGCACATCGGCGCCGCCCCCTCAAGTGACCGGCGCTGCAGCGAAGTTAAACATAGTTGCAGGCGCAAGAAAAGCTGGAACAACTGAATCAGCCGGCACACAGCCGCTGCGACAACTGTCGCACGGCGCCGCGACAATCCCCCGGATTCGCCGGTTGCGCACCTGAGCCCGCCGGCATGTGCGGCGCCCCATCCGCTCTGGTCGCTCGGGAACGACTCTTGCACTACGGTCTTCGCCGGCTCGCCTCACGGGCCCGGATTAAAAATATTGAAATTCAGAACGGTAAAAAAACTGAGGACGAAAGAGGAGACCCATGAAAAAACCAATGATGCCCGCCATGCGGGCCGGATGGGCGGCGGCGCTCGTCACGCTCTGCCTGAATGCGCATGCCGGCGTATTGCAAGGAAAGGTCACCGGCTCGGACGGCAGACCGGTCGACGGCGCGCTCATCACGCTGACAAACCAGCATGGCGTGAGCGAGACTGTGTACTCGGACAAAAATGGCAACTACGCGCTGGATGCAAAGCTTTCCGGCGCGCTCGACCTGCGAGTGCGCAAGCGCTACTACCGCGACCATCTCGGCAAGGTGAAACTGGGCAGCGGCCGTCAGGAAATGGGAATCAGCCTCGTCAACATCACCGACCCGCAGGAACTGTCGGATGCGCATCCGTCGCTGTCTCACTTCGCGAAGATCGCGTTCGACAAGGACCCGAAATCGCGCTTCTCGCGCGAAAACTTCTCGCGCGACTGCCTGACCTGTCACCAGATCGGCAACAGCTTCACCCGCGTGCCGCGCCCGCCGGAAGGCTGGCTGCCCTCGGTACAGCGCATGCATGGCTATGTCGGCAATACCGATGCGGAATTCATCCGCGCACGCGCCGAACTGCTGTCGAAAGGACTGGATGGCAGCCTGGTGACATCCAGGCCGGTGATACCGACCGATGACCTGCTGAAGCTGGCAAAGATTTACGAGTGGCGCCTTGACGACTCGAACGTGCCGCACGACGCGCATATCCATCACAAGAACAACAACGCCTATATCGTCGACATGTTTGCCGGCAAGGTCATCGAGCTCAACCTGAAGACGGGCAAGGCAAGGCACTTCGCCGAACCGGCGCAGGGCATGCCGCCGGGCGGCGCATTCGGCAAGGCCGGCGTGCCCGCGCCTTACGGCCTGACCGTGCCGCGCGCGCCGCACAGTCTCGCCGAAGACTCCAAGGGCATCCTCTACCTGACCGACTCGATCGGCGCGTCGATCGGCGTGTTCGACCCGCTGACCAAGGGCTTTTCTCACCATGATGTCGGCGGCAATGCGGTCTATCCGCACACAATCCGCGTTGATGGCAAGGACGTGGTGTGGGCGACGATGGCCTTCTCCAACCAGGTCGCCCGATTCGACCCGAAATCCAAAGACATGAAGGTGTTCAACCTGCCGGCCACCAAGGTCGACGGCTTCGCCTGCTGTCAGGTGCCTTACGGCATCGACGTCAACCCCGTCGACGGCAGTGTCTGGTACACAAAGCTGTTCTCGGACAAGATCGGTCGCATTGACCCGGTAACCTACGAGATCACCGAGTACGACTCGCCAGTAATGGGGCCGCGCAGGCAGCGCTTCGATGCCCAGGGCAAGTTGTGGATCGCCGGCTTTGCCGACGGCACCATCGCGAAAGTCGACACCGCATCCTGGACGTCAAAGGTCTACAAGCTGCCGACCTTCGCACCAGGCGAAGTGCCAGCGCCGTACTCGGTCAGCGTGAACCCGAAGAATCAGGACATCTGGGTCACCGACACGATGATGGACGTTGCGTGGCGCTTCATCCCTTCGCAGGAAAAGTTCGTCGCCTATCCGCTGCCATTGAAGGGAACTTACACGCGCGACTTCTCGTTCTCCCGAGAGGGCTGGGCATGTACGTCCAACAACCCGATTCCCCCGACCGCGCTCGAAGGTGGCGTGCCTGAGCTGATCTGCATCGACCCGGGTGCCTGAACAGCCTTGCAAATGTGAACAATTTCCTGCCCCGGATTGTTTTGTCGGGGCAGGCTTTTTCAACTAGCGAGATCACGATGGAAAAAAACAGATCGCCCGTCTTCTCCTGCCTCTGCTTGGTGATGGTCATTGCGTGCACCACCACGCCGGCTGCTGCCACCTCGCTTGAAGACGGCCATGAAGAGCAGTTCCCGCAGCGACATCGATACACAAAGATCGCCCATGATGGTCGCATGGTGGAGCCCGGCGCACCGCTGGGTGCTGGCTCCCGGGACTGGGTCTGCTCGATCGACGAAGAGACCGGACTGATGTGGGAAATAAAAACTTCCGATGGCGGACTTCGCGACAAACATCACACCTACACGCCATACGACAGCAACCCGAAGACCAATGGCGGCTGGGTCGGCTACCGCGACACGCGCAGCGGCAACTGCGACCGCTCGACGATGGATGGCGCTTCGTGCAACACGGAGGCATATATCGCCGCCGTCAACGCGTCCGGCCTGTGCGGACACACCGACTGGCGACTGCCGACCATCGCGGAACTGGTGGCGATCGCCGGGGAAAGCTCGCCACGTCCGGATGCCGACATCGCGCTTCCCAACACGGCGGAGGGCTGGTACTGGACAGGCGTGTCCAGAGTCGGACATGCCGTCTATTCGCGGGTGATACTGCTGCCGCCGCGCGGGCGCGCGAAATTCTACGACGGCAGCTACATGGTCCGCGCGGTACGTGGCGGCGCGAAAGACTGAACGCCGGTCAGATCACGCCCTGCGCCCGCATCGCGTCGGCCACCTTCACGAAGCCGGCGATGTTGGCGCCGTCGACATAGCTGACCGTACCGTCCGCACGGCGACCGTGCTGCAGGCAGGCCGCATGGATGCCGCGCATGATCTGCTGCAGCTTGGCGTCGACCTCGACGCGCGTCCACGACAGGCGCAGCGCGTTCTGGCTCATTTCCAGTCCGGAGGTCGCGACGCCGCCGGCATTGCTGGCCTTGCCCGGCGCATACAGCACGCCGGCCGCCTCGAAGGCCTTGGCCGCCTCGATCGTCGACGGCATGTTCGCGCCTTCGGCGACGCACTTCACGCCATTGCGGATCAGCGTGGTCGCATCGCCGGCGTCGAGCTCGTTTTGCGTCGCGCACGGCAGCGCAATGTCGACCGGCACCTGCCAGGGCCGCATGCCGGCCTCGTAGCGTGCGCCGATCGCCGCCGCGTATTCGCTGACGCGACCGTGCCGGTTGTTCTTGATGTCCATCAGCAGCGCCAGCTTTTCGGTGGTGAAGCCGGCCTCGTCGATCACGGTGCCGCCGGAATCGGACACGGTGATGACCTTCGCGTCCATCGTCATCGCTTTCTCGACCGCATACTGCGCGACATTGCCCGAGCCCGACACGGCAACGCGCATGCCTTCGAACGACAGCCCTTGCGTCTTCAGCATCTGTTCGGCGAAATAGACCACGCCGTAGCCGGTCGCCTCGGGGCGCACCAGCGAGCCGCCGAAACTCAGCCCCTTGCCGGTGAACACGCAGTCGGCGCGGTTGGACAGCTTCTTGACCATGCCGGCCAGGTAGCCGACTTCGCGTGCGCCGACGCCGATGTCGCCGGCCGGCACGTCCGTGTCGGCGCCGACGTGGCGGAACAGCTCGCTGGCGAAAGCCTGGCAGAAGCGCATCACCTCACCTTCGCTCTTGCCCTTCGGGTCGAAATCCGAGCCGCCTTTGCCGCCGCCCATCGGCAGCGTGGTCAGCGCATTCTTGAAGGTCTGCTCGAACGCGAGGAATTTCAGCACCGACAGGTTGACCGACGGATGGAAACGAATGCCGCCCTTGTAGGGCCCGATCGCCATGCTGTGCTGCACGCGGTAGCCGCGGTTGACCTGCACTTCGCCGTGGTCGTCGACCCAGCAGACGCGGAACATGACGATGCGCTCCGGCTCGACCAGCCGCTCCAGCAGCCCGTTCCCGGCGTAGTGGGGATGCGCGTCAATGAAAGGCCAGAGGCTGTCGATCACCTCGGTGACGGCCTGCAGGAATTCCGGCTGGCCGGGATTGCGGTCTGAGACATGCTGCAGGAATTGCGAAGATGTGGCGTATTTCATCAGAAAGAAAGATCAGGGGCTGCCCGTCGGAAATGCAGCGGCAGCGGTCCGCATTACACTGAAGTTAAAGTAATAGATTGTATAACCTAATTCCGCATCCGCGTACCCGTGCCGCCGGTTGGGCCCGGCCGCCGGCCGACGAAAACTTTTCAAGGCGGCAGGATTGCCCCGAATCAGCGTTACACTTGGACGATCTGATCCTGAACAATGCTTGCCGTGAAAAAACTCCTTGCCTTCAGCCTGCTGCTCAGCCTTGGGGCCCTGCATGTCAGCGGCGTCACCGAGCCGCTGCCCGCTTCCGCCGAAAAGATCCCGACGCATGCCTCCTACCTGCAGCCGCTGCCCAACCTGACGCCGGAGCAGCGGCAGAAATTCCGTGACGGCGAAAAGGTCTTTAACACGTTCTGGATCGCGGTACCGAATGACGTGATGTCGCAATGGTGGAACCTGTCCGAACCCGGCCCGGGCGGCGCCGAATGGGGGCTGGGGCCGACCTTTACCGCCACGTCCTGCGTGGCTTGCCACATCCAGGCAGGCCGCGGCCATGCGATGGAGAGCAGCGGCGGCAAGTCGGTGTTCCAGCAGTCGCTGCGGCTGTCGATTCCCGGCACCGACACGCACGGCGGACCGATGCCGGACCCGAACTACGGGTTGCACGTCCAGCCTTTCGACACCATCAACAGCAAGGACGCGGACCGCCGCGCCGGCGAGGCCGAAGTGCATGTCGACTGGAAGCCGGCGAGCTTCAAAATGGCCGACGGCGAAGTGGTCGAACTGCGCAAGCCGTCGATCCGGCTGGAGAATCTGAATTTCGGGCCGCTGGCCGAGGGCGTGATGATGTCGCTGCGGAACACGCAGGCGATTTTCGGGCTCGGCTACCTCGAGGCGGTCAGCGAGGCCGACATCCTTGCGCTGGCCAAGCTGCAGAAGGCGCAGGGGCTGAACGGCCGGCCCAACTATGTGCGCGACGACATCAACGACAAGACCTCGATCGGCCGCTTCGGCTGGAAGGCCAATCAGCCGAGCCTGCAACAGCAGATCGCCGGCGCCTTCCTCGGCGACATCGGCGTGTCGTCGCCGCTGTATCCGGAGCAGAACTGCCCGCCGGCGCAGAAGGATTGCCAGGACCAGCGGCACCACACCAAGCCGGACCTGCGTCCGGAGCTGTGGGAGCGGATCACTTTCTGGGTCACCGCGCTGAACGCGCCGGCGCAGCGCAACCGCGACGAGCCGGCGGTGCAGCGTGGCGAGAAACTGTTCGCTACGCTGAAGTGCGCGCAGTGTCATGTGCCGGAACTGAAGACCGGCGGCTTCGATCGCCTGCCGCAACTGGCCAACCAGACCATCCGCCCGTATACCGACCTGCTGCTGCATGACATGGGCCCGGAACTGGCTGACGGCCGGCCGGACTATCAGGCCGGCGGCTCCGACTGGCGCACCACGCCGCTGTGGGGCATCGGGCTGTCGAAGCATGTCAACGGCAGCTCCAACTTCCTGCACGACGGCCGCGCGCGCAACCTGCTGGAAGCCATCGTCTGGCATGGCGGCGAGGCGCAGGCCTCTCGCGACCTGTTTGCGAAGCTCTCGCGCAAGGAGCGAGATGACGTGCTGGCCTTCCTGCAGTCGCTTTGATTCCGGCAGTTCAGGGTAACGCGGCCAAGTCACCGGGTCCCGGCATGCGCCGGGACGACCTCATTGAAGAGCGGGCGCCTCACGCGGGCGCGGCCACCGTCGCTCCCTGCCCGCCGAGCGACGCCATCGCCGCCCTGACCGCCTCCGCCAGGCCCGCCGCGTAATCCTGCGGCCGCGCCGCATCGATCACGCCGGCGCGCTCCAGCTTTCCGCGCACCCGCTCGTTCGCCTCGCACAGCACGACCGCCACGCCGCGCTTGCGCAGCTTGCCGGCCACCTCTTCGAGCACCTGTATGCCGGTGATGTCCATGAAGGGCACGCGCCGCAGGCGGATCACCAGCGCCTGGGGCTCGGTATGCGTCTGCGCAAGCGCGCGCTCGAAGTTCTCGACCGCGCCGAAAAACATCGGCCCGGCGATCTCGTACACCAGCAGCCCGCGCGGCAGCGGCGGCAGTCCGTGCCGCGCCAGCTCGGCGCGCAGCTCGTCTTCGTCGGCCGGCTGCGTCTCGACCGTCTCGGCCATGCGGCGCAGGAAATGCAGGATGGCGAGGATCATGCCGACATTCACCGCCACCACGAGATCGGCGAACACCGTCAGCACGAAGGTGATCAGCAGGATCACGCGGTCCGCGCGCGGCGCGGTCTTCATCAGGTGCGCGAAGTGGCGCGCCTCGCTCATGTTCCACGCAACCACGAACAGGATCGCCGCCAGCGCCGCCAGCGGAATGCCGGCGGCCAGCGGCGCGAGGAACAGCAGCACCGCCACCAGCGTCAGCGCATGCGTGATGCCGGCCAGCGGGCTGGTCGCGCCGTTGCGGATATTGGTTGCGGTGCGTGCGATCGCGCCGGTCGCCGCGAAGCCGCCGAACAGCGGCGCCACGATATTCGCCAGTCCCTGCCCGACCAGCTCCTGGTTCGAATTGTGCCGCGTGCCGGCCATGCCGTCGGCGACCACCGCCGACAGCAGCGCCTCGATCGAGCCAAGCATCGCGATCGTGAACGCCGGCCCGATCAGCTGCAGCGCCTGCGCCAGCGACAGCTGCGGCAGCGAGAACTCCGGCAGGCCGGTCGGAATGCCGCCGAATGCCGAGCCGATGGTGGCCACGCCCGGCAGCTGCAGCGCCATTTGAAGCAGGGTCACCGCGATCATCGCCACCAGCGGCCCCGGCACACGCGCCAGCCCTTTCACGCGCGGCGTCAGCAGCACCAGCGCAAGTCCGAGCACGGCCAGCCCCAGCGTCGGCAGGTGCAGCTGCGGCAGCGACTGCAGCAGATGAAGCAGCTTCTGGTGAAAATGCTCGCCGGCCGGTTTCGGCAGCCCGAAGAAATCGCTCCACTGGCCGACGAAGATGATCACGCCGATGCCGGCGGTGAAGCCGACCACCACCGGCGCGGGAATGAAGCGGATCACGCCGCCCATCTTGGCGATGCCCATCAGCAGCATCATCGCGCCGGCCATCAGCGTGGCGACCTGCAGGCCGGCGATGCCGTATTTCGCGGTGACGCCGGCCAGGATCGCGATGAACGCGCCGGTCGGCCCGGCGATCTGCACGCGGCTGCCGCCAAAGATCGAGATCAGTCCGCCGCCGATGATCGCGGTATAGATGCCCTGCTCCGGCCGCGCGCCGCTGGCGATCGCAAACGCCATGGCCAGCGGCAGCGCGACCACGCCGACGACGAGGCCGGCCACGACGTTTGGCAGCCAGTGCGCCGATGACAGCAGGCCCGCGCGCCGCGCTTCGAGCAGCGCGATCATGGCTGCGCCGCTGCGGCGCAGCGCAATGCGATCAGTTGAGAGCCTGCGAAGCGTGCCGCCGGCCGGCGGTACGTGAATGCGGTACTGGATTCCATGCTGGCCTGCCCCATCGGATTCCCGGAACAACGCGGTACAGCGCCATCATAGCCGACGCGCCCGCTGGTATAGTCTGCGATCGCGCCAGCCGCAGCTACGGCGATCCATGCGCCGACAACAAACAGAACAGCGAGGAGACATGTCCGACACCATCAACCGCCAGGTCGTGCTGGCCAGCCGGCCGGAAGGCATACCGCAGGCCGAACATTTCCGCGTCGTCGACGCGCCGGTGCCGGCGCCTTCCGCCGGACAGGTACTGGTGCGGAACCACTACCTGTCGGTGGAACCGGCGATGCGCGGATGGGTGAACGCCGCCGCGAATTACTCGACGCCGGTCGGCATCGGCGAAGTGATGCGCGCCTTCGCCGCCGGCGAGATCGTCGCGTCCGCCCATCCGGACTGGCCGGTCGGTACCCGCGTGACCGGCATGTTCGGCTGGCAGGACTATGCCGCGGTCGATGCCTCGGTGATCGACGAGCGCATCGGCTATGACGACCTGCCGCTGTCGACCGCGCTGGGCGTGCTCGGCATCAATGGCATCACCGCGCATTACGGCCTGTTGCAGGTCGGCAGGCCGAAGCCGGGCCAGACTGTGGTGGTGTCGACCGGCGCGGGCGCGGTCGGCTCCTGCGTCGGGCAGATCGCCAAACGAATGGGCTGCCGGACGGTGGCGATCACGGGCGGCGAGAACAAGCGGCGGCTGTGCGGCGAGCGTTTCGGCTATGACGCGGCGATCGACTACAAGCAGCCGGATTTCGCTGCGCGGCTGGCCGAGGCCTGCAGCGGCGGCGTGGACGTGTACTTCGACAATACCTCGGGCACGATCAGCGACGAAGTGATGAGGCATCTGGCGGTCGGCGCGCGCGTGGTCATCTGCGGCACCGCGTCGATTGCGAACTGGGACCCGATTCCGTCCGGTCCGCGCGTCGAGCGGCATTTGCTGGTCAAGCGGGCCAGCATGCAGGGTTTCGTGATCTTCGACCATCGCGACCACTATGCCGCCGCGCGCAAGGACCTGCTGCAATGGGTGCGCGAAGGCGCGATACGCTACGAGGAAGACATCCTCGATGGCATCGAACAGGCGCCGGGGTCGATTGCGTCGCTGTACCGCGGTGAGAATCTGGGGAAGCGGTTGATCAGGCTGGTGTGAGTTTGGCGGCCGGGTTTGCCGTTTCAAGACACCGGATCCCGGCCTGCGCCGGGGTGACGCCTTGAAAAGCATCGGTGCTCAATCCGTCGTCCCTGTTTGCGCCGAGATGGCGTTCCATGGATGGCCGAACTCAAAACCGTCATCCCGGCGCAGGCCGGGATCCAGCGTCGTGTCCCCGGGACTGGCGCCATGGGTTGAGCAACGATGGGTCCCGGCTTGCGCCGGGGTGAGGCAGGCAGCGGCGGTCAGGCCACCTTCCCGCCCAGCTCTTCCTCGATATACGCCTTCACCACCTCGTCAAAGCTGGCGTCATGGACGAAGCCCATGCTGTCGGCGCGCGTCGTGACGAAATCGCCGGGCCAGGTGCGCACCAGCTTCATCACCGCCTCGTCTTCCTTCCAGTGCACCAGACTGACCTTGTCCTCGCCGGCCACGCGGCCCATCGCGGCCACCATCTCGCCGACCGTCGTGGTCAGGCCCGGCAGGTTGACTGCGCCCTTGCGCGCAAAACCCGCACCGTCCAGCTCATGCGCATGGATCAGGTTCGTGATCGTGCAGCGCGGCGACAGCACCCAGACCTTGGTGTCCGGCGGTACCGGGCACTCGGAAACGACGCCGTTCAGCGGTTCGCGGATGATGCCGCTGGCGAAGCTGGACGCGGCCTTGTTGGCCTTGCCCGGACGCACGCTGATCGTCGGCAGGCGCAGCGAACGGCCGTCGATGAAGCCCTTGCGCGTGAAGTCCGACACCAACAGCTCGCACATCGCCTTCTGCGATCCGTACGAGCCTTGCGGCGTGGCCGGCGTTGTGTCGATGACCTTGGCAGGCAGCTCGCCGCCGAACACGGCGACCGTGCTGGTGAAGACCACGCGCGGACGGTTGCCGTTCTTGCGCGCCTGCTCCAGCAGCAGCCGGGTCGCGTCAAGGTTGATGCGCATGCCGAGTTCGAAGTCGGCCTCGGCCTCGCCGCTGACCACGGCAGCCAGGTGGAAAATCGATTGCACCGACGGCGTCACCACGCGCGCCAGCGTCGCGGCGTCGGCCACGTCACCGGTGAGCACGTTCACGCGCGGGTCGGTAAAGCCCTGCGCTGCCACCACGTCCAGCAGCGTCAGCCGGGTGATCGGCTGCTGCTTGCCCGACGCGTCGGCCAGCGTGCCCTTCTCGAGCAGCTTGCGCGCCAGCTTCGCGCCAAGGAAACCGGCGCCACCGGTGATCAGTACTTCCATGTTTGTCTCCCGTCTTTTGGAATTTAAAAACCGGCCGCGGCCGCATCGGGTGGTATCGTGCCCAAATATAGACCTTAACACCATCGGCTTTTGCCAAAGCCGTGCTTAACACCAAGAGAAAATGCGCAGTTTTTTCCGGAGGATGTCGCTGGCGCTGCTGGCGGCACTGAGCTTGTCGGGCCCGGCACACGCCGGATCGCTGTGGAAACAGGACATCGAACGGCTGGTCGGCCCCGATTACGTCGTCGGTGAAATCCAGTCCGACCTCGCCGTTTACCCGCTGTATGTGCAGAACCCGTCCGACGCCGACGCCAAGCCTGACCTGAAGGCCTACGCGTTCGAGACCAACGACCTGACCGCCGTGCGCGGCTACAGCGGCAAGCCGATCAACATCCTCGTGGTGATGGACCTCAACGGCACCTTTCTCAGCGCCCAGCTGATCGAGCAGAAAGAGCCGCTGTTCGTGCGTGACGACGATGCCGCCAAGCTGCACGCCTACACGCGGCAGCACAACGGGCTGTCGCTGCGGCACACGATTGAAGTCGGCAGGGCAAACGACACGCCCAGCCGCACCGAGCAGGCCGCACACCTGCGCGGCGTGCATACCGGCACGATCACCGCGAAGGCCATCACCCGAACCATCCTCAGCGCCGCGGCCAACGTCGCACTGGCGCGACTGAAGCTGGCCGGCGTGACGCCGGACAATGGCAAGACCAGCGCACCGGCCGCGCTGCCGCCGGCGTCGCTGCAGACTACCGCGCCCGCCGAAGCGCCGAAGGCCGCTGCCGCCCCCGTGGTCGCCGACAAGCCCGCCGCCACGCCGGCCGCAACGACAGCCGAGCCTGCTGCCAGTGCGGCGGCCGGCAAGGCTGCGGCGGCTGCCCCCGGCGCGACATCCGCGCTCCCGGCAGCGCCAGGGCCGCAGGCCGCGGCCACCGCCGCACCGCCGCCGACAACCACCACCACGACCGCGCCCGGCGCAGCCGCTGACGTCGGCCCGGCCACGACGCCGGCGCTTGCCGACACCACTCCGGCCTCCCGCCCCGAGCCGGCGGCCGTCGCCCCGGCGCTGACGGCACTGGCGCTGCAGGCATCGGACGAACCCGAATGGCTTGCGCAATGGCAGTCACGCCGCGCCGACATTGCCCTGCTGATCGCCGGCCTTGCACTGCTGACGATCGCGCTGATCGCGCAGAAGCGCTTCAGCGCAAATGCCAGGCGGCTGCGCTGGATGCGCACGCTTTTCCTGCTGTACACGGTCGGCTTCATCGGCTGGTTTGCGCAAGGTCAGCTGACCATCGTCAACGTCACGGCAGCGATCGAATCGCTGTCCGGCGGCGGCGATCTCGCTTTCCTGATGAACGACCCGATGACGGTGATCCTGTGGCTCTTCGTCGGCGCCACGCTGCTGGTCTGGGGGCGCGGCACCTTCTGCGGCTGGCTGTGCCCGTTCGGCGCGCTGCAGGAACTCGTGAGCCTGGTCGCGAATGCCGTCGGCGTGCGCCAGCGCCGGCTGCGTGCGGCGCTGGACGCGAAGCTGAAGTGGCTGAAGTACGGCGTGCTGGCGGTCATCCTCGGCTCGCTGTTCGTCGCGCCGGACTTCGCCAGCTGGGCAGTCGAGATCGAGCCGTTCAAGACCGCGATCAGCCTGTATTTCGTGCGCTCGTGGCCGTTCGTGCTGTGGGCCGCCGGCTGCCTCGCGCTGGGCGTGTTTGTCTACCGCGGTTATTGCCGCTACATCTGTCCGCTGGGCGCGGCGCTGGCAACGATGGGCTTCCTGCGCCGCTGGCCGTGGATCGCGCGCCGCACTTCCTGCGGCACGCCGTGCCAGACCTGCCGCCATCGCTGCGAATACCAGGCGATCGACCAGACGGGCAAGGTCAACTATCGCGAATGCTTCCAGTGCCTCGACTGCGTGTCGATCTGGCAGGACGACAAGCACTGCCTGCCGCTGATCCTCGAGAAGAAGAAAGGCAGCAAGGTGATTCCGGTTCGCGAGGTGGCAAGGATATGAGAGCGCGATGAGCGGCGGCAGAGGAACGGGCTTGTAACGGACAACACGATGACGACCGACCTCCGCCACGGCATTGCCGACAACCTCGGCCAGTTCCTGCACCAGCTGTTCCAGGTGCTGCTGGTGGGCCTCACGATCGGCATGATGCGCACCGTCGTGCCGGCGCTGGCCGAGTCCGATTTCGGCGTCCCGAAAAATTCCTTCATGCTGCTCAGTTCGTTCGTGCTGGCGTTCGGGCTGGTGAAGGGCGTAATGAACTTCGTTGCCGGCCGCCTGTCCGAGCGCGTCGGCCGCAAGCGCGTGCTGCTCTGGGGCTGGCTGTCGGCGCTGCCGATTCCCTTCATGATCTGGGCCGCGCCGGACTGGAGCTGGATCG
Source organism: uncultured Bifidobacterium sp. (assembly GCA_964482415.1). Lineage (GTDB taxonomy): Bacteria > Pseudomonadota > Gammaproteobacteria > Burkholderiales > Burkholderiaceae_D > Pernthalerella. The sequence continues at coordinate 14,581 of CAYZXP010000044.1, forward strand.
TTGCCGCGACCGTGCTGCTGGGAGTGAACCAGGGGCTGGCGTGGTCGATGACGCAGACCGCCAAGCTCGACATCACGCGCTTCGAGGAACGAGGGCTGACGCTGGGCCTGAACGAATTCGCCGGCTACCTCGGCGTGGCGCTGGCCGGCATCGTGACAGCCTACCTGGCGTCGCTGCTGGGCGCGCGCGTCGGACTGCTCGTGTTCGGGCTGGCGGTGATCATGCTTGCGCTCCTGCTCACGCAATTCCGGATCAGGGACACCCTGCCCTGGGCAAATGCCGAAGCCAGCAGGCCAGCCGCCGCGGGAGCGGCCCTGCGCCCGCGCTATCCGCAACGCGTGTCATCGAATCCGTCGACCGGCGAGATTTTCCTGCTGATGAGCTGGCGCGACCGGCGGCTGCTGGCGCTGTGCCAGGCCGGACTGGTGGAAAAATTCGTCGATGCACTGGTATGGATTTTTTACCCGATCTTCCTCTACCGGCAAGGCGTCAGCCTGCCGCAGGTAGGCTGGATCATCGGCTTTTACGGATTGACGTGGGGAGGCTCGCAATTGTTCACCGGCAGGCTGTCCGACCGGATCGGCCGTCACCGGCTGAATGTCGCGGGCATGGGGATCTGCGGCGCCGGAGTCGCCGCGATGATGCTCGGCGACGGCCTCGCCTGGTGGGCGGCGTGGTCGGCCGTCTCGGGCTTTGGCATGGCCTTGCTGTATCCGAATCTTTCCGCGGCGGTCGCCGACATTTCGCATCCGGCATGGCGCGGCTCGGCAATCGGCATCTACCGCTTCTGGCGCGACCTGGGCTACGGCATAGGCGCACTCGGACTGGGACTTGCTGCCCACTTCAGCGGCCAGATGGAAGCCGCGTTCTGGTTCGTGGCGCTGGCGATGCTGGCATCGGGCGCGCTGCTGGCATGGCTGGGCGAAGAAACGCACCCGCGCCTCAACCCACAATCTTCCGTGCCGGAACAAGCCCGTGCCACACCACGCCGGCTTCCCGGGCCACCGGACGGAAATTGAAAATCTTTGTGTCGGCTCCTTGATTTCCGGGGGTGGGCCATACAATTCCAACGCAACCGGAACGCAGTCAGCCGAACCTTCAGGCAGTGCGTTTTTCCGGCAACCCGACCGACTTGACAGACCCGGCTTACCGATCCATAGTTCATAACATGTGTCAGATCTTCCTCACCCGAATCGAACGCGCTGCTGCCCTCAGCCGCGCATGCGTTCGTTCGTCCCGGGAAATTTCGACCACGCAGGCAGACGCTTCGTCCGCCTGCCTCGCCGCCGCAGACTTCTAAGCCCGGCGACAACCCTCCCCCAGCATCGCGCACCACTCCTGTCGTCGGGCACCCCCAAAGCGCTCTTGTGTGACGTCTTTACGTCCTGCGTCAAGGAGAAATCATGTCTGCTGTTTTCTTCAGCGAGCCCGTGCTCACTGAAATCGACTACGTTCGTCTGTCTGCGCTGAATCGCAGACAACCGTCGGCCGAACTGGCTGCGGTGCTCGACGAAGCCGAGGTCGTCCCCAACCGGATGATCCCCGGCACGGTGGCCACCATGTATTCGCGCCTGTGGGTGCGTGACAATTTCAGCGGCATCGAACGGATGGTGATCCTTTGCTATCCGCAAGACGCCAACCTGGACAATGGCTACCTTTCCGTGCTGTCCCCGGTCGGTGCAAAGCTGCTCGGGCGCAGCGCCGGTCACACGGTGACATGGACCGGGCCGGATGCCGTCGAGCGATCGATGACCATCGACTCCGTCATGTTCCAGCCCGAGTCTGGCGAGGACCTGAAGGCCTGATGCGCTGCGGTGGCAGCGATTCGATCAGGCGAGCCCGGCAAGCCCTGGCACGCGTGCCAGGGCGGCTTTCTTGCGCAAGCGCGGCCTGTGAGGCAAGCTGCGGCAACGACGTGTACCGCATATTGTGGCAGCCGCCAAAATCGACTTGACTGGTCAGGAGACAAGCATGGAAAAAAACAAGCACATCGACGTCGGTGTCGCCAGCATGCTGGGCAAATACAGCGACGCCGTGCTGACGGGAGAGGGCAAGCGCTGGCTGTATACGTCAGGCACGCCCGGCCTGGCCGCCGACGGCAGCTTGCCGCCCGATTTTGAATCACAGGCCCGGCTGGCCTGGTCACACGTGATGTCGATGCTCGAAGCCGCCGGCATGGACGTCGGTGACATCGTGAAGCTGACGCAATCCCTGATACGCCGCAGCGACCTCGAAGCGTACCGCGCGATCAGGAATGAACATCTGGGCGACGCCAGGCCGGCGTCCATGCTGAGTTTTGTCAGCGGCCTGGCCACGCCGGACATGCTGATTGAAATTGAAGTGGTCGCCGCCCGATAAAGTTTTCGGACGAGTTTTGCAGGCTCATCCCTTGAGCCAGCCGGAAGGTATAACGCTCGTTAACGCGCCACACGATGCGCGTTTTTCCTCGTTACCCTGACTGACCGGAACTGGCCATGGCGATCCAAACCGAATTCATCGACTTCATTGTCAACATCAGCGCAATTCGCGCCAAGTATCCCGGCGGGTGGGAGCGCTGCCTGCAAGATCATGCCCCGCTGCTTGGCGGCAGGGTCTGGCATGACCAGTATTTGCTGCGCGACGGCGCCATGAGCCCTGCCGGCATCGCAGCGCTGGTCGACGAATGGACCAGCCTGGGATTGACGGGACGGGCGCAGGTGGACGGGGAAATGCGCTGGGTCGATTTTTGTGTCCATGAAACCATGCTCGGCGGCCCGACCCTTCCCTGCGCATGGCTCGTTTCCACCGGCCCCTCGTCTGTCGCCCACATTGATGATCCGGGCTCGCCAGTCGTCGGCCGCGCGCCACGGAAAGTCAACAAGTAGCCTGAACTGAACACCGGTCAGGAAAGCCCTCGCGGCATCTGCTCCGAGGGGGATGAATGTCCATCGCATCCCTGTCCGCATCTCGCGGCGCGCAGGCTTTCCCTCCCCTCGCCTTGCCGCCCCCACTGCCCCCTCCGACGTGTCCGGGACGCGCGATAATATTAAATATGTAACATTACAATAAACACCACATTTTAGCGGGGTATCCCCTTCCTGGCCGCACATTGCGGCTACCATTCGTTCCACTCAAGAAACTACTTTGCCTGAACGGACAGGGTGCCGGTGGCGGGCAAAGCTTTGCGTGCGTCCGAGCGAGAGATTGGCATGACCCGAAACCTGTTGAGTTCCTATCTGGAGAATCCGGAGTTCGAAAGCATTCTCCACCAGATCTACGATGCGGTCTGCGCCAACGACCTCATCAAGCACTATTTTGTGCTGGCAAAAAAAGGCGCCGTCTTGCCGGACCTCAGGCGCTATTGGCCTTATCTCGCCCCCAAGCCCGCGATCGAGTATCGCCGGCCGCCATCGCCGACGGCCTCGGTCGATATCCAGCTGCCCGAATCGCAGTTCGCCGAGATCGTCCAGACCATGGCGCGCGTGTTCCGGGAATGGAAAGTGAATCCGGAAGATGTACCGCAGCTCTCGCATGAGATCCTCGAGCTGCTTGAAGAGTCGCGTTCCCAGACGAATGACACGTTGCCGTCGAGGCTGGAGGCCAAGGAAGTCAACGCCGACAAGATCCAGTATTTTTTGAAGCGCCACAAGATCGGCTCGGAAACGATGCCGTCAGGGGCGCTGATGGCCGAGCGCGGATTGGCCCACAAGCTCTGGCTGCGTGTCGAGCCTGCGACGCAGCAAGTCGGAATCCTCGGGCGCATCGCGATCTCCGATGCGGCATTCAATGATCAGGTCGATGAAATCGTCGAGCGCCAGGCCGGCAAGGAAAGCTCGATCCGCCTGCAGCTCGAGCACGATGACCTTGGACGCAGGTTACTGCGCGCTGAGCACCAGCTACCCTACCGGCACGGCATACCGATGCGGCTGTTCGTGCGTTACCTGCGCCGTATCGCGATGGACCTCGATCAGGTCCACTCGTCGGACAAGGACGGAATCCTCCGCCCCGCCTGACGCGCCGGATGTGCCGGCGGCATGCCTGCGCCGCCGGAACATGTCAGGCAGAGCCCGTCATCCCCGACCGACGCAGGGCATGTTCGTCGCCCGATTTTGAATCACAGGCCCGGCTGGCCTGGTCACACGTGATGTCGATGCTCGAAGCCGCCGGCATGGACGTCGGTGACATCGTGAAGCTGACGCAATCCCTGATACGCCGCAGCGACCTCGAAGCGTACCGCGCGATCAGGAATGAACATCTGGGCGACGCCAGGCCGG
>CAYZXP010000045.1:0-18798 GCA_964482415.1 uncultured Bifidobacterium sp.
TCAGCGACGGGCAGGCGAGTTCGAATTCCATCCCGAGGCTGGTGATCATTAACGGCACGAACGACTCACCGCAGGCGATGATGGACGCGCAATCCACGATTGAGGGCATGCCCGTGCTTGTAGGTGCCGCAAATGGCGTACTGGCCAATGACACCGATCCAGACATGAGCGATATGCTCAGCGTCACCAGCGTCAGCTACGGTACCACGACTGTGGCGACCGAAATGGCGCTCGGAGGCGCGAACGGCATGCTGGTCATGCATGCTAACGGCAGCTATGAGTACGTCCCGTACTTCAACTACCAGGCGATGGGGGCCAACGACCATATTCATGATCTTTTCAACTACACAGTCTCTGACGATCATGGTCAAACCAGCATGGCTCAGCTAGTCATTAGCATCTATGGCCAGAACCAGCCACCTCTAACCGCATCGGAATTCGAAACTCTACTGGCTGGCGAGACGGTTGTGCGCAATGCGGACATTGGTGTCCTCGCCAATGATTTCGACTTCGATGCGCGAGACTTCCTTAGCGTATCGGCAGTGTCGGTCGGGCCTATGTACAACCCAGGATCCGTCACCGAAGTCAACGGCCTCACGACGCTGATCGGCAGCTACGGGACGCTGGCGATCACCGCAGACGGCGCCTGGTCGTACAGCGCCGACAATGCGACCCGGCTTGCAGAATCGGCCACCGACTTCGACATCTTCCAGTATGTGGCCCGGGACAATCATGGCGCCGAGACGCCGGGCGTCATCCAGATCCTGGTCACCGGCGTCAACGACGCACCGGACGCCTTTGACGACAGCTACGGCATCGTGCAGGACACGCCGCTGATCGTGCCCGTTGCGGCGGGTCTGCTCGACAATGACAGCGACCCGGATGGCGACAGCCTGCACATCGTCGGCGCCGGCAAGGGCGGCACGAATGTGGTGGTCGGCGTCGGTTCGCCGGGTGTGCTGCAGGGCACCTACGGCAACCTGACCCTGAACAGCAACGGCAGCTTCAGCTACCTGCAGAACACGCAGGCTGCGATCGCGCTGGCGCAGAATGAACCCGGCTACGAGGTCTTCACCTATCAGGTCGCCGATTCGCACGGGCTGGTGTCCATAGCGACGTTCACGATCGAGGTCGGCGGCCAGAACGACGGGCCGCACGCCTTCAGTGACGAAGCCTATGTGAATGCCGGTAACGTCGTCGGCGGCATGAATGTCCTCGCCAACGACACCGATCCCGACGGCGACATGCTGCGCGTGGCCACCGTCGCCTCCACGGGGGCGCCGCAAGGGGTGCCCGAAGCCGGGGTCACCATCGTGGACGGCCAGTGGGGCAGGCTGCTGATTGAGGACAGCGGCGTATGGACCTACGAGGCGGACACGGGCGCTGCCATCGGACTCGGCGGCGGCGACGTGGAGGAAGATGTCTTTACCTATACCGTTGATGACAGCCACGGCGCGACCGATATCGCCACCCTGGCCATTCTCGTCACCGGCCAGAACGATGCGCCGCAGGCGCTGGCCGACGGCTATATGATCATGCAGGGCGCGCTGCTGAGCGTCCCTGCAGCCACCGGCCTGCTGGACAACGACAGCGATCCGGACGGCGACAGTCTGCGCATCAGCGGCGTGGGCACGGACGGCATTGACAATCCCGTTGTCGTCGGCACCCCGCGGGTCGTGCAGGGTACCTATGGCAGCCTGAGCCTGAACAGCGACGGCAGCTTCAGCTATCTGCAGGATACGCAGGCCGCGATCGCGCTGGCGCAGGACGAAACCGGCCACGAGATCTTCACCTATGAGATCACGGATTCACAGGGTCTGTTTGCCACTACCACGCACGCGATCGACATCGAAGGCATCAACGATGGGCCGGACGCCGCCAACGACGCGGCAACGGTCAATGCCGGTGGCGCGGTCGGCAGCATGGCGGTGCTTGCCAACGATCAGGATCCCGACGGCGACCCGCTGCGCGTGGCCGCGGTTGCGTTCGCGGGCGCGCCGCAAGTCGTACCCGAAACCGGCATTGCCATCATCGCAGGCCAGTGGGGCAGGCTGCTGATCGATGACAACGGCAGCGCCACCTACGAGGCCAACGCCGCCGCCAGCATCGGGCTCGACGCCGGCGAGTCGGAGGAAGACATCTTCACCTACACCCTCGCCGACAGCCACGGCGCGACCGATCTGGCCTTGCTGACCATCACCGTCAACGGCGTGAACGACGCACCGCAAGCGCTGGCCGACAGCTATACGGTCACGCAGGGCCAGCCGCTGACGGTGACGGCCGCCGCCGGCGTGCTGGCCAATGACAGTGATCCCGATGTCGAGCCGCTGTCGGCCGTGCTGGGGACCGGGCCGTCGCATGGCACGCTGACACTGAATGCCAACGGCAGTTTCACTTACACCGCCGCCAATGGCTACACCGGGCCGGACAGCTTCACCTACCGCGCCAGCGATGGTGATGCCAACAGCGCGCTGGCGCAGGTGAGTATCAACGTGCAGCCGCAGCCTGTAGCGCTGGGCAACAAGCTCTTCATCAATGAAATTTCAGTGAACGCCGGTGCTGCCACGGTGACCATCAACACCAACAACGGTGCGCTGCCGGACAAGGTGGTGACCGGCGTCGCGCGCATCGAATTGTTCAACTTCGCGTCGTCCGCGGTGTCGGCTGCCGACCTTGCGAACGTGAACCTCGAAGTGGCCAACGGCAGCGGCCGTCTGTCCGTACTGGATCTCGGCAACCTGACCGGCCTGACCAGCAGCGCCACCGGTGCCGCGCTGGCCGGCACGGCGATACAGGCGAACGGCTCGCTGGTCCTGTACGAGCCGAACGCCACGGGCCTCGGCATCTGGCAGACCTACAGCAGCAGTGGCGCGCTGCTGCTCTCCGGCACCTACCAGGACAGCGGATGGCAGCTCGGCAGTTCGGTGGCCGCGCCGGTCGCGGTCAACCTCGCCGAGGGCGCGGTATCGATCGACTTCTTCGCGGCCAACGGCGCGCCGCTCACCGGGCTGGTCGATCCGCAGGGCGCGCAGACCGTGCTGACCGGGGTGGTCACGGCCAATGCACCGCACCCGCTGGGTGCGGTCAGCCCGTTCAGCCTGCCCGATCTGTCGTCGGCCTGGTTCGGCGGCGCCCAGCTCGGCGCCGACCTGACACTGCCTGCCGATGTCGCTGCGCAGTTGCTGCAGAACGCGCAGTTCAACGCCAGCCTCGCGGCGCCGACTGATACCGTGTTTGCGCGCAGCTATGACCACTATCTCGCGGCCACCGGCGGTACCGATGATGTGTTCGCCGACCAGAACGATGCCGGCGACTGGACCTATGGTCGCGCCACGCTGCTGACCCTCGGCAAGGAGAACACGGTGATGTCCGGCAGCTCGGCCGCGGTGGTGGCCAATACGCTGGATGCGACTGACAACATCAACCCGATGCAGGGCCGCGGCGCGGCGGCGCACGGCAACCTGATTGCCGGCATCACCAACGAAGACGGCCAGACGATTGCCGTGTACTCCGGCTTCGGGCAGGGCGGCGCCGGTCATGATTTCCTGTACGGCATCGCGACCAATGACAGCCTGCAGGGCAATGGCGGCAATGACTACCTGTACGGCGACGGCGGCAAGGACACGCTGGCCGGCGGCAGCGGCGGCGACTGGCTGCTCGGCGGCGGCGGTTCGGACCGGCTGATCGGGGGCAGCGGCGCCGATCGCCTCACCGGCGGCAGCACCGCGGATGTCTTTGCCTACCTGCAGACCAGCGACAGTCTGGCATCTGGGTCGGACATCATCACCGATTTCGCGCACGGTACCGATGCCATCGACCTGTCGGCCATCGATGCCCGCGACACCAACAAGTTTGCAGGCAACCAGGCCTTCGGCTGGGCCGGCAACACGGCGTCCACGGTGGCCTACAGCGTCAGCTGGTCGACCAGCGGAAGCAACACGATCGTGCGCATGGATAATACCGGCGACACGACGGCCGACATGGTGATCACGCTGAACGGCATCGTTACGCTGACGTCGGGCGATTTCGTCCTCTGAGCGCGAAGCTCCGCTGCGCTGCAGCGGAGCTTCGGCCACCGGCATGCGTGCAGGCATGCCGGTTTTTCCGTGCGGGCGCAGCACCCGCGCCGTCTTGCCCGGGTGCCCGCGCAGGCATAGAATGACTCGCCTCGATTGAGGAGGCGACCCATGTCCTCGAAATCCCGATCGGGCCCCGGCGCCGCAGGCGACAGCGGGTCCCGCAAGCTGAGCGAGGACCGCTTCCGCCTGGTGGTGGAAGCCTCGCCGAACGCCATCATCGTCACCAATGCGCAAGGCCAGATCGAGCTGGTCAACAAGGAAGCGGAGAAGCTGTTCCGCTACACGCGCGAGGAGTTGCTGGGGCAGCAGATCGAGATGCTGATACCGCAGAGCTTCCGCTCCAAACATCCGACCTTGCGCGAGCATTTCATGACGCAGCCGAGCACCCGTGCAATGGGCGCCGGGCGCGACCTGTACGCGCAGACCCGCGACGGACAGGAAATCCCGATCGAGATCGGCCTCAATCCCATCCATACCGAAGACGGCATGCTGGTGCTGTCGTCCATCATCGACATCCGCGAGCGCAAGGCCGTCGAGGAACGTTTCCGTGAACAGACGCAGCAGATCGCTGCGGCCAGCCGCTACAAGTCCGAATTCCTTGCGAACATGTCGCACGAGCTGCGCACGCCGCTCAACAGCATCCTGATCCTCTCCGAGCAGCTGAAGGCCAACCCGCTGGGCAACCTGACGCAGAAGCAGGTGACCCACGCGGACATCATCCACCGTTCGGGCAGTGATCTGCTGGCGCTGATCAATGACATCCTCGACCTGTCGAAGATCGAGGCCGGCCGGATGACAGTCATGCTCGAGGCCATCTCGCTGCGCGAATTCTGCGAAAGCATGGAACGCAGCTTCCGCCCGATGGCCGAGGCGAAGCGCCTGCAATTTGATGTTGCCCTCGATGACGGCGCGCCAGCCAGTTTCTGCAGCGACCATCAGCGGATTTTTCAGATTGTCCGCAACCTGTTTTCCAATGCGCTGAAATTCACCAGCGAAGGCAGGATAGGCATCCGCGTTGTCGGGCAGGGCACGGGCGACGAGGCGCGGCTGGGCATTGCGGTGACGGATACCGGCATCGGCATCCCGCAGGACAAGCATGACGTCATCTTCGATGCATTCCGGCAGGTGGACGGCTCGACCAGCCGGCGCTTCGGCGGCACCGGCCTGGGCCTGTCAATCTCCCGTTCGCTCGCGCAGCTGCTCGGCGGCGAAATCCGGCTCGACAGTCGGCCCGGCGACGGCAGCACGTTCACGCTGTGGCTTCCGCTCGGCGAGGCGGACGACACCGGTCAGCTGCCGGCGCCGGTCGAGCCGCCGGCCGGCGCGCACGTCCTGCTGGTGGAGGACAACCCGGTCGAGGCGCGGCACTATGCGGTCCTGATCCGCGAGCTCGGCTACCAGGTGACGGTGGCGGGCAGCGCGCAGGAGGCGATCGCGTCGTGCCGGCAGCAATCCTATGCCTGCATCGTGGTCGACATGTTGCTGCCGGATCGTTCCGGCGTCGAGCTGATCGCGACCCTGCGCGAAGAGCAGCTGGCCGGTGGCGCGAACCTGATCCTGAACACGGCGCGCACACTGTCCGACGCCGACCAGCAGCGCCTGCGGCAATGGCGCGTGCTGGTGCTCGGCAAGTCGGCCGATGACGAGCATCGGTTGCTGGACGCGGTGCGGCTGCAGCTGGCGACGCCACCGGCCGGCGCGGCCCCGGAACTGTCGCCGGCGCTGGCGCCGCAAGTGCCGCAGTTCGCGGGCAAGCGCCTGCTGCTGGTGGATGACGACGTGAGGAACATCTATGCGATGGTCAGCCTGCTTGAGAACCTCGGCTTTGAAGTCGAGGTCGCGTTGAACGGGCAACAGGCGATCGAGATCGTCGACAACGATCCGCCAGTCGACCTGATCCTGATGGACATGATGATGCCGGTGCTGGACGGCTATCAGGCGATGCTTGAACTGAAGCAGAAGCGGCAGGCGTTGCCACCCGTGATTGCCGTGACCGCGCACGCGATGCGCGGCGATCGCGAGAAATGCCTCGCCGCCGGCGCCGATGACTACCTGCCCAAGCCGGTGGCAACGGATGAACTGGTCCGCATGCTGCACAAGTGGCTGGCAAAGGAAAGGAGCAGGCCATGAATTCCCCGGTCCGGCGTCCGCCCGAACTCGAGCGCCGGCAGACCCTTCTGCTGGTGGACGACCGGCCGGAGAACCTTGCCAGCCTTGAGGCGTTGCTCGACGATGGCGTGCGCGAGCTGCTCAGCGCGACCAGCGGCGAGCAGGCGCTGCAGCTGCTGCTGTCGCATGAGGTGTCGCTGGTCCTGCTGGATGTGCAGATGCCGGGGATGAACGGTTACGAAGTTGCGCGGCTGATGCGCGGCAACCGCAAGACGCGCGGCATACCGATCATTTTCATCACCGCGATCGAGCGCGATGAGGCGGCGGCCATCCGTGGCTATCAGGCCGGTGCGATCGACTACATCATGAAGCCGGTGAACTCCGTGGTCCTGCAAAGCAAGGTCGCGCTGTTCCTTGAACTGGATCTCGCGCGCCGCCGGCTGCAGCAGGCTTACCTGCGGCTGGAAAACACCAAGGCGTATTACGAATCGATGCTGAATGCGGCCGGCGAGGGCGTGATCGGCGTCGACGAGGCCGGCATTGTCAAGTTCGTCAATCCGGCCGCGCTGGTCATGCTGGCGAGCCGCACGGACGATGTGATAGGGCGCCGCTTTTCGCAATTTCTGCTGCCGACGCCCGTGGCCGACGGCGCGGAGGAGCGTTCGCCGTGGACGGAATTGCGGCGAACGGGCGCGTCTGACGAGGCGCATTTCCTGCGCGCCGACGGCTCGCGTTTCCTCGCGTCCTATTGCCGCTCTCCGCTCGCCGGCAGCGTCGATGGCGAGGTCATCGTGTTCCAGGACATCACCGAACGCCGGGCGCTCGAGGAAGAACTGAGGCAGCAGACCGTCACCGATTTCCTCACCGGACTGGGCAACCGCAATGCATTCAAGGCGGCGCTGCATGCGGCGATCGAGCAGGCGCGGCGCAGCGGCAGCCATGTGGCGCTGTTGTTCATCGACCTCGACCACTTCAAGCGCATCAACGACAACCTCGGGCATGGGATCGGCGACCTGCTGCTGCGCGCCGTCGCGCGCCGCCTGAAGGAACAGGTGCGCACCTATGACATCGTCGCGCGGCTGGGCGGCGACGAATTCACCATCGTGCTGGGCGACCTCGCGTTCCCGGAGGATGCGGCTGCCGTCGCGAAGAAAATCCTGAATGCGCTGCGCCAGCCTTTTGCGCTGCGCGAGGATATCGACGTGGTCGTCAGCGCCAGCATCGGGATCAGCACCTTCCCCGGTTGCGGCGAGGATATCGAGTCGCTGATGCGCACGGCCGACGTGGCGATGTACCAGGCCAAGCGGGACGGGCGCAACATGCATGTCGACTACCTGCCGGAGATGAATGCACGCGGCCATGGCGCGCTGCTGCTCGAGCAGGGTCTGCGCGTGGCGGTCGAGAAGGAAGCGCTGGCGCTCCACTACCAGCCGCAGTTCGACCTCGCTACCGGCCGGCTGGTGGGCCTCGAGGCGCTGCTGCGCTGGAACCACGGTGGCAGCGACATACCCCCGTCGATCTTCGTGCCCATCCTGGAGGACACCGGGCTGATGGTGCGCGCCGGCCAGTGGGTGATCGCCGCCGGCTGCACGCAGCGCAAGGACTGGGCGGGATGGTTGCCGCCCGACTGCACGATTGCGCTGAACCTGTCGGCGCGTCAGTTCGCCGACAAGTTCCTCGTGCAGACCATACAGCGGATACTCGAGCAGACCGGGCTGCCGCCCGGCCAGGTCGAACTCGAGCTGACCGAGAGCATGCTGATGACGAACACCGAATGCGCTGCGTCGGTGCTCGGCGTGCTCAAGAAGATGGGACTGAGACTGTCGGTCGACGACTTCGGCACCGGCTATTCATCGCTTGCCTACCTGAAGCAGTTTCCACTGGATGCGTTGAAGATCGACCGGCAATTCATTCACAACCTGACCACGTCGGACAAGGATGCCGCGATAGCGACATCGATCATTCAGCTTGCCCATAACCTCGGGCTCGAAGTGGTCGCCGAAGGCGTGGAGACTGACGAGCAGCTGGTCGCGCTGGATGCGCTGGGCTGCGACATCGTGCAGGGCTTTTATTTCAGCCGGCCGGTGCCGGCCGATGCGGTCGGCAACCTGCCGCTGCAACTGCCCGTGCCGCTGTTCAGACCGCCACAGGGGCCTTGATGGCCGGATGCGACTGGTAGCCGACGACCTCGATGTCCTCGTAGCGGTAGTCGAAGATCGAGCCCGGCTTGCGCTTGAGCGCGAGCTTCGGCAGCGGCAGCGGTTCGCGCGACAGCTGCTCCTTCACCTGCTCGACGTGATTCGAATAGATGTGGCAGTCGCCGCCCGTCCAGACGAAATCACCGACATCAAGCCCGGTCTGCTCGGCCACCATGTGGGTCAGCAGCGCGTAAGACGCAATGTTGAACGGCACGCCGAGGAAGATGTCGGCGCTGCGCTGGTACAGCTGGCAGGACAGTTTGCCGTCGGCGACATAGAACTGGAAGAAAGCGTGGCAGGGCGGCAGCTTCATCCGTGGAATGTCCGACACGTTCCAGGCCGACACGATCAGCCGGCGCGAGTCCGGGTTGGACTTGATCTGCGCGACCAGCTGCGCGATCTGATCGATGTGCTCGCCATTCGGCGCCGGCCACGAACGCCACTGGTAACCATAGACCGGGCCGAGATTGCCCTCGGCATCGGCCCATTCGTCCCAGATGGTCACGCCGTTGTCCTTCAGGTAAGCGATGTTCGTCGAGCCCTGCAGGAACCAGATCAGCTCATGGACGATGGATTTCAGGTGCAGCTTCTTGGTGGTGACCATAGGGAAGCCTTCCTGCAGGTCGAAGCGCATCTGGTAGCCGAAGACGGAGCGCGTGCCGGTGCCGGTGCGGTCGGTCTTTTCGGTGCCATGCTCGAAGACATGGCGCATGAAGTCTAGGTATTGGCGCATGGTCAGGATTCCGTGGGACACCGCATTTTAACCCGCGCCCCGCTTCCGGGACGCGGGCCGGGAATGGCACGGTCGTTCGCGGAACTTCGGCGCCGGCGGCTCCACCTTCATTAGGAAGGCGGGTTGCGCGCCTTCACCCTCCTTCTCCACGGTATGACAGGGCGAGCTCATGAACATCAAGATCAAACCGCCATCGCCGATCGCCGCGACCCGGGTGCAAGCGCAGGCCGGCGATGGCGCCCGGCCGCAGTCCGCTTTCATGATGGCGCCGGTCGAACTGACGCCGCTGGCGCCGCCTTCATCCGCGCCGGCCATGCCTTCGGCACCCGCAGCACAGGACAGGAGTCCGGCCGCCGAACGCCGGCAGGCATTTTTCAGCGGGCAGCACAAGGCCTTGCTCGAGCGGCTGAACCAGCCGCAGCAGGGCGGGCAGGGCAGCGCGCTGTCGGCGCCGCAGCGTGCTGCCTGTGTCGCGGTGTTGACGAACATCGCCGCCGCAGCCGATGCATCGGAATGAGCGCGTGGCTACCGTGAAGCCCTTCCATGCCGCCGCCGTCGAGGACGACGTGCGCGAGATCGTCGCCCTCGTCAACGCCAGCTTCAGCGACGCGCCGGACAAGGTGCTGCAGGTTCAGCGGAAATTCGGTGCGGGCCTGCAGAAGGCGCAGGTCGACGCCTGGCCGGACGACGAGGTCGGGTTCGTATACGCCGAGGCATACCGGTTGTTCGGCGAGGCGCGCTATGACGAGGCGCTGCCGCTGGCGCTGTACCTGTCGGTCAACCGCCCGCTCGACCAGCGCTTCATGTTCATGGCCGGCATGATCCTGCAACTGCTCGGCGATTCGCTGCTGGCGGCGACTTTCTATTCGATGCTGCTGGCGCTGGACCCGAACTTCATGCCGGCCGCTTTCCGCATGGCCGAGTGTTACGTGACGCTGGGCGAGCACGAGGACGCGCGCGAGATTTTCGAGATGGGCATCGACATCGGCCGCGAAACGCTGGGTGACGCCGATGATTTCTATGAACTGCAGCGACTCATCTACGAACAGCTGCGCGCGCTGAACTGACGCCGGAGCGCGTCAGCGCTGCGTCTCGAACTGCAGCGCCGCGAGGCTCGCATACAAGCCGCCGGCGGCCACCAGCGCCGCATGCGTTCCGGTCTCCACGATCCTTCCATGTTCCATCACGATGATGCGCGTCGCGCGCTGCACGGTGGCCAGCCGGTGCGCGATCACCAGCGTGGTCCGACCGACCATCGCTGCCTCCAGCGCTCGCTGCACCAGCCTTTCGGACTCGGCGTCGAGCGCGCTGGTGGCCTCGTCGAGCAGCAGCAGCGGCGGGTTTTTCAGCAGCGCGCGCGCAATCGCGATCCGCTGCCGCTGTCCGCCGGACAGGCGTACGCCGCGTTCGCCGAGGAAGGAACGATAGCCTTCCGGCAGGCGTTCGATGAACTCGTGCGCGGCCGCCAGCTTCGCCGCGGCGATCACCTCGGCATCGCTGGCGTCGGGGCGGCCGTAACGGATGTTTTCCATCGCGTCGGCGGAAAACACCACGGTGTCCTGCGGCACGATGCCGATCGCATGGCGCAAATCGTCCAGCGCGAGTTCGCGCAGGTCCACGCCATCGAGCGAAATGCGGCCGGCGGCCGGATCGTAGAAGCGCAGCAGCAGCTGGAACAGCGTGGTCTTGCCGGCGCCGGAAGGCCCGACGATGGCTACCGTCTCGCCGGGCGCCACCTGCAGCGACAGGTCGGACAGCGCAGCCGTGCCGGGGCGTGAAGGATAGGCGAACGACAGATGCTCGATGCGCAGCGAAGCGCCGGCAGCGGCACGCTCGGGCAACGCCAGCGGCTGCGCCGGCGACGCAATCGGCGACTGCGCAGCCAGCAGTTCCAGCAGGCGTTCGCTCGCGCCGGCCGCGCGCTGCGCATCGCCGATCACTTCAGACAACGCGCCGATCGCGCCGGCGACGATCACCGCGTACAGGATGAATTGCGCCAGCTGTCCTGCGCTCATGCGTCCTTCAAGCACCGCATGCGCGCCCAGCCACAGCACGAACACGATCGCGGCGAACACCAGCAGGATGGCCATCACCGTCAGCATCGAGCGCGCGCGGATGCGCTCGATCGCGGTGCCGAATGCGCGTTCGACCGCATCGGCGAAGCGGGTTGCCTCGCGCCGCTCGTGCGCATGCGCCTGCACGACCGCGATCGCGTTCAGCTTTTCGCCGGCGAGGCCGGACGCATCGGCGATCCGGTCCTGCGATGCGCGCGACAGCCGGCGCACGCGGCGGCCGACGACCACGATGGGCACGATGATCGCGACCAGCATCACGAGGATGATCGCCGACAGCGTCAGGCTGGTGAAGAACATCATTCCGAGGCCGCCGGCGAGCAGCAGCAGGTTGCGCAGCGCCATCGAGATGCTGGTGCCGACCACGGTCTGGATCAGCGTGGTATCGGTGGTCAGCCGCGACAGCACCTCGCCGGTCTGCGTGGTTTCGAAGAACTGCGGGCTTTGCCTGAGCACATGCGCGTAGACCGCGCTGCGCAGGTCGGCGGTGACGCGCTCGCCCAGCCAGGACACCAGATAGAAGCGCGCGGCGGTGGCGACCGCCAGCACGCAGGCGAGCGCAAACAGTGCGATGAAATACAGGTTCACCTGAGAGGCCTGCGCGCTGCCTGCGGTGGTGAAGCCGAGGTCGATCAGGTTGCGGAAGCCGTACGGTATGGCCAGCGTAGTCGAGGCGGCGACCAGCAGCGCGATGCCGGCCAGCCCAATGCGCGCGCGATACGGCGCGAGGAAGGGCAGCAGGCCGGCCAGCGTTTTCAGTCCGCTTTGCGCCTTCGGGCGCTCGGTCAGGATTTTCATAGTTTCAGCGCTTTCAGGTAGCCGGTCAGTTCCAGATAGCCGCGCCCGGCGCGCCGGCCGTCGCGCTCGAGCGTCACCGCGCCTTCCCAGTAGACCGCACCGGTCGACTGGCGCGAGTCGAGCTCCTGGTCGTCCTGCAGCGGCGTCAGCCGCCAGCGCTCGGCGCCGACCTGCAGCTCGAGTTGTACCGGATAGCTGGCATTCGTGCGCGGCGACTTCCAATGCCGCAGCGGCGCGAAGCGCACGGCGTCGCCGCCGAACTGCCGCTGCCGGCCATGGCGGTCGCGCAGCATCGCATGCTGCCACAGTGTGCCGCCATCGGCACGGCGGATGCGGAAGGCCATCAGCGCGCTGCCATCGTCGAGGTTCGCGCCGACCCAGTCCCAGCCGACCGCCCGCGGGTCCAGCACCGTGCTCGACCATTCGTGATCCAGCCACGCACTGCCGCTGATTTTTTGCGACTTGCCCTGGCGGACGAGCGTGCCGGCGACCTGCAGCTGCGGCTCGCTGTAGTAGTGGCTGGCTTGTTCGGGCCGTGGTCCCTTGCGCGAGTAACCCTGCGCGCCCTGCAGCAGCAGCGGCTGTGTCGGCGTCATCGACAGCTCGAGCGTGAAGTCGCGCGCAGGCAGGCTGACGCGGTAGCGGCCGTTCGCGTCACGCCGCATCTGCCAGCGGCCGAGCTTCAGGTCGGTGTTGGTCTCGCCGGCGCTGGCCAGACCGAAGCCGGCGCGCGCGATCTTCTGGTCATGCTGCAGCCGGCCGAGCGCGGGATCGGACAGCGCGGCATGCGCAACGATCAGTTGCTTCGGCGCGAAGCGGCTCGGGTTCGCGCGGTCATGGCCCGTAGCCGAGCGGAAGAAGGTGACCTGAAAGCCGAGCGGACGGCCATCCGGCGTCTGCAGCCAGCCGGTGGCGTACCACCATTCGGTGCGAAAGCCGGGGTGTGCGCCGAAGTCTCGCGGGAAGCTGAGTTTCCGGTCTGGCGTGACTGGTTCGAATTCGCGCGGGCTCGCCGTGGTGGCAAACACCGGGACGGCCAGCATCGCGGCCAGCAGCAGTGAAAGCAAAGTGGCAGACCAGTTGTCTGGCAAGCAGCGAGGCAGAAGACGCCGGATCCCGGCCTGCGGCTTCCGCAAGGTGCCCGTGACCATCACCAATCCTCCCGCACCGCACGCACCGCGCTGCCCGACACCGCCAGCCTGCCCGCCAGCAGCGCGGTCAGCGACGCCGACAGCAGCAGCACCAGCGCGACCGCGGCCAGCAGTCCCCACGGCATGTGCAACTGCATGGTCCAGTGAAAGGACTGCGGATTCACGATGTACACCAGGATCAGGCTGATGCACCAGCCGAGCACGAAGCCGGCGGCGATCGCGAGGCTGGCCAGCAGCGCGCCTTCACCCAGCAGCAGCGCCAGTATCTGCCGGCGCGCGATGCCGATGTGGCGCAGCATGCCGAACTCCTTCACGCGTGCCAGCACCTGCGCGGAGAAGGTCGCGGCCACGCCGAACAGCCCGATCAGTATGGCGACGCCTTCCAGCAGATAGGTGATCATGAAGCTGCGGTCGAAAATCGCGAGGCTGACCGCGCGTATCTCGCCCGGCTCGGCGAACTCCAGCGCGCCGGCGAACGGCAGCTGCTGCAACTGCGCGCGCAATGTGTCCGTGCTGCTGCCGCGTGCCAGCCACAGCGACATGTCGTTCACGTCCTTGTCGTTGGTGAGGGCGCGGTAATCTGACAGGCGCATCTGGATCGCGCCGGTCTGCCGCGCATAGTCGCGCCAGACGCCGGCCACGGTGAAGCGGTGTTGCGCGCCGCCCAGCGGCAGCGTGACCTGCATGCCGGTCTGCCAGCCGTACAGGTCGACCATCGCTTCCGAAATCCAGACCGGTCGGGCGACATTGTCCAACACCTCGCCGACGACCGGCAGCGCGCGCGTGATGTCGCCGGCGTTGGCCGAGCGGGCAATCAGCGCGACCGCAGGCTTCGACGGATCGAGCGCCAGTTGCAGCCAGCGCGTCGATTCCGCCCGCGCAACCGCAGGCAGCGCGGCGATCGCCGCCTGTTCGGCCGGCACCAGCCGACCATTCTCGTTCCCGTTGGCCACGCGCACATACAGGTCGGCCGCCAGCAGCTGCTGCAGCCAGTCGTCCACCGACACGCGGAAGCTCGCGACCATGATCGCCATCGCGACCATCAGCGAAAAGCTCGCCAGCACGCCGCCCAGCGCAATCGCCGCCTGATTCGGCGCATTCGCCAGCCGCGCCAGCGCGAGACCGCCGGCCACGCCGCGCCAGCGATTTGCCAGCCGCGAGAACAGCAGGCCGGCTGCGCGCGGCATCAGCGCGATGCTGCCGACCAGCAGCAGCACGATGGCGAGGTAGCCGAAGACAGGCAGGCCATCGACCGCCGGCAATTGCGTGAACACGGCGCCGAGCGCGAGTGCGGCGAGCGCCGGCCACGGCGTGGACAGCGGCGCCAGTGCGAGATCTTCGCCGCCGGCCTTGAGCGCGGCCGCCGGTCTGGCGCGCGCCGCCTCCCACGCCGGCGCAAGGCTGCCGAGGGTCGCGACGCCGGTGCCGGCAACGAAAAACGCGATCGCTGCCGCCGGGCTGAAGATGACGGTCGGCCGGATGCCGGGGAAGTAGCCTCCGCCGAGGTCGCCGCCGAACAAGGACAGCGCAACGCTGGCCAGCAGATGGCCGAGCAGCACGCCCAATGCGGCACCGATCGCGCCCAGCAGCGCGCCTTCGACCAAGACCTGCCACAGCAGTTGCGCGCGTGTGACGCCCAGCGTGCGCAGCAGCGCAAACTGCGGCCGGCGGCGCAGCACCGACAGCGCCTGCGTCGAGAACACGAGGAAGGCGCCGGTGAACAGCGCCACCAGCGCCAGCACGTTCAGGTTGACCCGGTATGCGCGTGACATCGTTGCCGTGCGCTGATCCTGGTCGTTCGTTTCGGCCAGCGTCAGGCTGGCGCCGAACTGACGCTCGAGCTGCCCGCGCAATGCCGGCAGGCTGGCGCCGGTCGCCAGCCGCAGGTCGATGCGCGACAGCTGGCCTAGCCGACCAAACTGCCATTGCGCGCTGCCGATGTCCATGACCGCCAGCCGCTGTCCCGCGCGTGCGCGCAGCAGCGTGCCGGCCACGCGCAGCGCAACCGTGCGCGTGCCGTCGCGCAGGGCCAGCGTGTCGCCGGCCTTCAGCTGCAGCCATTCGAGCGCCGCCGGCGACAGGAATACCGTGTCGGCCTGCAGCCCGTCGAAAGGCCGGTCGTCCGCCGGCACGCCGAGCAGGTCGGGCGCAATGTCGGCGGCGCGGAAGCTGTCGATGCCGAGCAGCTTCAGCGGGCTGCGCTGGCCGGGCACAGGCAGGTCGAGCTCGAGCACCGGCGACGCCACCGCGACCTCGGGCAGCGAGGCCACTTGCGGATACAGCGCCTCGTCGAAGCTGCCGGCCTTCGCGCGCAGCTGCAGGTCGGCGCTGCCGGACAGGCTGCGCGCGGCGGCGGAGAATTCATTGAAGGCGGCGCTGTTGACCAGATGGATGCCAAAGCCGAGGGCGACGCCGATCGCGATCGCCAGCAGCGCGACCAGCGCGCGCACCGGATGCGCACGCCATTCGCCGACCAGCAGCCAGCGCAGCAGGTTCATCGCTCGCGCACTTCGTGCGGCGCCAGTTCGCGCAGGCCGTCGCGTGACAGCAGCAGCACGCGGTCGGCGCCCGCAGCGGCCAGCGGCGAATGCGTGACGACAATGGCTGACGCATGATTCGTGCGGATCTCGTCCTTCAGCAAGCGCAGGATGTCGGCGGCGGTGTCCGGATCGAGGTTGCCGGTCGGCTCGTCAGCCAGCAGCAGCCGCGGCCGGTGCGCGAGCGCGCGCGCAATCGCGACGCGCTGCATTTCGCCGCCGGACAGCTGGCGCGGGAAGTCCCTCTCGCGCCCTTCCAGGCCGACGGCGGCCAGCATGTGTGCGGCGCGGTCTTGCGGCAGGCCGTTCAGCAGCAAGGGCAGCGCGACGTTCTGCTGCAGCGTCAGGTGCGGCAGCAGATGGAAGGCCTGGAAGATGAAGCCGAGCTTCTGCCGGCGCAGCTGCGTGGCAGCGTCATCGTCGAGCGCATCGACCCGCTGGCCGTCGATCCGCAATTCACCGCCATCGGGCGCATCGAGTCCGGCGATCAGGTTCAGCAACGTCGACTTGCCGACGCCGGACTCGCCCATCACGGCCACATACTCGCCGCGCCGTAGCCGCAGGTCGATGCCGGTCAGCACGGTGCGCGCGCCGTAGTGCTTGCGCAGTTGCCGGCATTCGAGTGCGAACGGTGCCGGATGGAGGGAAGCGTCGGGGGCATTCATGGGGCGTCAGTGTAGCAATCCATCGGCCGGGCTGCCGGTACGCGTCTTGCAACGTGGCGCTGCCGATGTGGACGAGGACAGCGATTGCCGAAACTCATTCAACAGGAGACCACGCCGGCGGGCGCGGGTGCCGATCCGATGGCGGGCATGCTGGCGTCGCCGCCATGGGTGTTGCCGCGCTATTTCTACGACACGCTCGGCTCTTGCCTTTTTTCCGCGATCACCGAGCTGGCCGAGTATTATCCGGCGCAGCTCGAACGGGAAATTTATCGGTGGCATGCGGCAGCAATTGCCGACTCCGCCGGCGAAGATTGCACGCTGGTCGATCTGGGGGCCGGCGATTGCACGAAGGCAGAGCTGCTGCTGCCGGCATTGCGGCCGCAGCACTATGTGGCGGTCGACATTGCCGGCGATTTCCTGCAGTCCGCGCTGCAGCGCCTGCAGGCAAATCATCCGCAACTGCAGGTGAGCGGACTGGTCACGGACTTTTCTGGCGGACTGCGCTGGCCTGAAGGAATCGCTTGTCGTCGGCCGCTGTTCTTTTACCCCGGCTCGTCGATCGGCAATTTTTCTCCGGAGGAGGCGCGCGTGCTGCTGCGCAGTCTCGGGTCACTGTGCGCGCATGCCGGGGGTGGCGGGCTGCTGATCGGCATTGATTTGCTGAAGCCGGCGGCGCAGATGGAGGCCGCCTATGACGACGCGCTTGGCGTGACGGCCAGCTTCAACCTGAATCTGCTGCGCCACCTGAACCGGCTTGCAGGCGCGGATTTCGACGTCCGTGCATTCCGCCATCGCGCACGCTTCAATGCGGAGCGACGCCGCATCGAGATGTGGCTGGTCGCGCGCCGCGAGCAGCAAGTGCGCTGGCGCGGCGGCAGTCGGCTGCTGCGGGCCGGCGAAGCGATCCTGACCGAGTGCAGCTACAAATATTCGCCGGAGGGATTTTCTGCGCTGCTGCGCGAGTCGGGTTTTGAGGTCGTGCGGCGCTGGCTTGATGACACGCGCGGCTTCCTGGTCTGTCATGCACGCGGCATTGCCGGCTGACGGCAGCCTTGCTGCGACATATCGCCGTGTGCGGGGCGACACCGTGTCGCTGGCCGACGGGCTGACTGACGAGGATTGCGGCGCGCAGGCGATGCCGGATGCGAGCCCGGTCAAATGGCATCTCGCGCATACCACCTGGTTTTTTGAGACCTTCGTGCTGGCCCGGTTCGAATCCGGATTCCGTGCCTGTGATCCGGCGTTCCTGCCGCTGTTCAATTCTTATTACGAGTCGATCGGCACGCCTTACCCGCGCAGCCGTCGCGGCCTGCTGACCCGACCGGCGCTGCGCGAGGTGCTCGACTGGCGTGCGCAGGTCGATGCGCGCATGGCCTGCTTGCTGGCGCCTGACTTGCCGGGCGAGCTCATCGAGCTGGCCGAACTCGGCATACAGCACGAGCAGCAGCATCAGGAGTTGATCTGCACCGACCTGCTGGCCTTGCTGTCGCTGAATCCGCTGAAGCCGGCTGCAAGGCCGGGCAGGCCGGCGCCTTGCGTTGCGCAGCCCTTGCGCTGGCTGGACGCAGGCGGCGGGCTGGTGCAGGTCGGGCATGACGGGCAGGGCTTTGGCTTCGACAATGAGCGGCCGCGTCATTCGCATTGGCTGCAAGCGTTCGCTGTTGCCTCCCGTCTGGTCAGCAATGGCGAGTTTGCGGAGTTCATCGCCGCCGGCGGCTATGCGCAGCCTTTGTTGTGGCTGTCCGACGGTTGGGCCTGGCGGCAGTCCGGCGCGCGCGAGGCGCCGCTGTACTGGCGCGCAGATTCCGGGCGGGGCTGGATGGAGTTTTCGCTGCAGGGCGAGCACCCGCTGGATCTGCATGCGCCGTTGCGCCATGTGTCGCTGTATGAGGCTGATGCGTATGCGCGCTGGGCCGGCGCAAGGCTGCCGACCGAGGCGGAGTGGGAGCATGCGGTGAGGACGCAGCCGATCGACGATGCGTTCGGCGCTTGCTGGCAATGGACGTCCAGTGCCTATGCGCGTTACCCGGGCTACCAGCCGGCAGCAGGTGCGGTCGGCGAGTACAACGGCAAGTTCATGGTGAACCAGCAGGTGCTGCGGGGGGCGTCGGCATTTACGCCGGCCGGGCATGCGCGGGTCAGCTACCGGAATTTTTTTCCGGCGGGCGCTTGCTGGCAGATGGCGGGGGTTCGGCTGGTGAGGTGACGGGGTGGTCGCTGTTCGATGGCGTCATCCCGGCGCAGGCCGGGATCCATCGTCGCCATGCCTGTGGCGTCATTCCCGGGGACACGACGCTGGATCCCGGCCTGCGCCGGGATGACGTTTTACAGGACATGGGCTTCAAATTCGTCGTCTCGGCGCAAGAGGACGTTTTGAAGGATTTCGGCTTCAAATTCGTCGTCCCGGCGCAGGGTGAAGCGGGGTGGCAGAGCGCATGCGCTCTGCCCGCTGAACG
>CAYZXP010000046.1:0-18562 GCA_964482415.1 uncultured Bifidobacterium sp.
CCGGCGTCACGCGCGCCGACGCCGCGCAGGCGCTGGCGCAGGCCGGCCTGGCCGAGAGCGCCGCACCGCTGGCGCAGGACGAGCGCGCCGCCATCCACCTGCTGCCGCCGCCGGCCGCCGACGAGCCCGACGCGGACGGCGCGTGGCGTCATTGCGAGGCCGTGCGCGCCTTCCTGCGCGACGGTCAGCCTGACGAGCAGAAGCTGGTCGGCTTCCTGCCGGCCGACTTCCGGCGCCAGTGCGGACTGGACGCCGCGCAGCTGCTGGCCCGCGTGCACGCGCTGCCGGCGGACACCGACGCCTGCGGCATTGCGCTGCCCGGGGACGCCAGCGAGTTTTTCCTGAACGTATTCGAGCCGGTCGAGGCTTTCGATCCCGGCTTCACCGACGACGCTGCACGCTTCCTCGCCGGCGCCGGCCTCGATGTCGCGCCGGCCACGCTGGTGATGGATTCGCGCCAGAGCGTGACCGGCCCGTGGCTGCTGGCACGGCCGGCGTTCTGGCGCGCGTGGCTGGCGCTGGCCGATGCGCTGGCTGCCGCACGCGCCGAACCGGGCGCGGTGCGTGACGCCGCGCGCGATGCGCGCCTGCTCGAGCGGCTGGCCGCGGTGCTGCTGGCGATCGACGCCGGCTGGCGCGCGCAGCGCCTGTCGGCATTCGCCGATGACGGCGCCGCCGCCGCCCGCGAAGCGCTGCCCGGCGCCGCCGTGCTGATCGACGCGCTGAAGCTGGCCATCCGCGCCACCGGCCGCGCCGACTACATCGCCGCCTTCGCCGCGCAGCGCGAGCGCCTGTTGCAGCAGCAGTCAAACGAACGAAACACCTGACAACGCCGGAGCGCCCCACCGCATGATCTCTCTCAAGCCCTCGGAAATCTCCCTGCTGTCGACCCGCGACATCAGTGCCTGGAGCACGGCCGACGTCGCGTCGCTGACCACGGCACAGACGAAGGCGCTGACGACCGCGCAAGTTGCGGCGCTGTCGAACGCGCAGGTCGCCGCGATCGAGACCGCCGACCTTGTGCAGATGTCGACCACGCAGATCCAGGCGTTTTCGCGGCTGCAGCTGACGGCGCTGGGCAGCGAGCAGATTGCCGCGCTGCGCACCACGCAGACGGCGGCACTACAGGGCACCCAGGTCGACGCGCTGTCGGGCGCGCAGATCGGCGCGTTCACCACCGAGCAGATCCGCTCGCTGAAGGCTTCGCTGATCGTTGCGCTGACCACCGGGCAGGTGATGTCGCTGACCTCGGACCAGGTGAAGGCGCTGATGACGGGCCAGATCAGCGCGATGGAGACGCGCGACATCGCCGCGCTTGGCACCGCGCAACTGGTGGCGCTCGATTCGCGCCAGCTGCGCGCGATGGGCACCGCGCAGGTCGCCGCGCTGACCGGCGCGCAGATCGCTGCGATCGAACCGGACGATCTCGCCGGGCTGGCGACCGAGCAGGTGCAGGCGCTGTCGACGCTGCAGCTGCAGTCACTCGGCAGCGCGCAGGTGGCGGCGCTGAAGGGCACGCAGCTCGCCGCGCTGTCGACCCGGCAGGTGGCGTCGCTGTCGACCGCGCAGCTGTCGGCGCTGTCGACCGGGCAGCTGCGCGCGATGGCCACCGAGCAGGTGGCCGCGCTCGGCAGTGCGCAGTTGCGCGCGCTGTCGACCGAGCAGGTGCAGGGACTGACCACGCAGCAGGTCGCCGGCCTGCGGCCGGCGACGATGTCGGCGCTGACCACCGCGCAGGTGGTTGCAATGACGCAGTCGCAATGGAAGGCGCTCGGCAGCGCGCAAGCGGCCGCGCTGACGCAGGCGCAGCTGGCCGCGCTGGAAACGGATGACCTCGCCGCGCTCGGCAGCACGCAGATGGCCGCGCTGTCGACCGCGCAGCTGTCCGCGCTGTCCGGCGCGCAGCTGGCGGCGGTCAAGACCGCGCAGCTGAACGCGCTCAGCAGCGCGCAGCTGGCCAGCCTCGGCAGCAGCCAGCTGGCCGGGCTCGGCACCGCGCAGCTGAAGGCGCTGGCGAGTGAAAAAATCGCCGCGCTGTCCACCGGCCAGCTGCAATCGCTGTCGGGCGCACAGGTCGCGGGCCTGACCAGCGCGCAGGTGCGCGCGCTAGGTACTGCCCAGATTGCCGCACTGTCGGCTGCGCAGGTGGCGGCGATCGAGCCACGCGACCTCGCGTCGATGACGCCGGCGCAGGCCGGCGCGCTCGGCTCCGCGCAACTGGCGGCGCTCGGCAGCGCGCAGGTCGCTGCGCTGGATGCCTCGCAGGTGCAGGCGCTGGACGTCGACAGCCTGTCCGGCCTCGGCGCGACGCAGCTGCGCGCGCTGAAGACCAGCCAGGTAGCGGCGCTTGGCACGGCGCAGCTGCAGGCGCTGTCGACCGCGCAGGTGGCCGCCTTTACCGCCGCGCAGATGAAAGGCTTCAGCGGCACGCAGCTGGCGCAGCTGTCGGTTGACCAGGTGGCGGCGTTCGGCGCGGCGCAGGTGGCCGCGCTGTCCTCGTCGCAGCTGTCGGCGCTGTCGTCCGACCAGGTGCGCCAGCTGTCGGCCAGCCAGGCCGGCGCGATCGAGGCCGCCAACCTGAAGACCCTGCAGACTGCGCAGGTGGCGGTGCTGGATTCGGCACAGCTGTCCGCGCTCGGCACCGCGCAGGTGGCGGCAATGACTACCGCGCAGGTGGCCGCGCTGGCGACCGGCGCACTGGCCGGGCTGTCAACCACGCAGCTGCAGGCGATGACGCGCCCGCAAGTGGCCGCCCTGACCACCGGACAGTTGCAGGCGTTGCAGACCGCTCAGCTGGCCAGCCTCGGCACGCAACAGGCGTCCGCGCTGTCCGGCACCCAGCTGCAGGCCTTGTCCACCGCGCAGCTGCGCGCGCTGACGACGGCGCAGCTGGCCGCATTCAATTCGACCCAGATCGGCGCCCTGACGACCGCACAGGTCGCGGCACTGACGACCGCGCAGCTGGCGTCCATCGAGCCGCGCGACATCGGCGCGCTCGGGACCGCGCAGGTCGCGCAGCTCGGCTCGGCGCAATTGGCCGCCCTGACCACCGCGCAGGTCGTGGCATTGCAGAGCCAGCAGATTCCGGCGCTGGCCACGCAGGCGCTGGCGGGTCTCGCCACCGCGCAGGCGCAGGCGCTGTCCGCCGCGCAGGCCCAGCGGCTGACGACGGACCAGGTGCGCGCGCTGTCGACCGCGAACATTGCCGCGCTCGGCACCCAGCAGGTGAACGGCCTCGGTTCGG
Organism: uncultured Bifidobacterium sp.; assembly: GCA_964482415.1. Classification (GTDB taxonomy): domain Bacteria; phylum Pseudomonadota; class Gammaproteobacteria; order Burkholderiales; family Burkholderiaceae_D; genus Pernthalerella. The sequence continues at coordinate 3,245 of CAYZXP010000046.1, forward strand.
CACAGGTCGCCGCGATGACCACTGCGCAGCTGCGCGCGCTGACCACAGACCAGATCGTCGCGCTGAACAGTGCGCAGCTGACCGCGCTGTCCGAACTGCAGGTGGCCGCCTTCGGCAGCGCGCAGGTGGCGGCGCTGGAGGCGCGCGACCTGGCGGCGATGACGAGCACGCAGGTCGCCGCGATGACCAGCGAGCAGATCGCCGCGCTCGGCACCGACCAGGCACGCGCGCTGACCACCGCGCAGGTGGCGGCCATCGAGACGGCCGACATTGCCGCGCTCGGCAGCGCGAACCTGCAGGCGCTGGCGAACGACCGCATTGCCGCGCTCGGCTCGGCACAGGGGCATGCGCTGTCCACCGCGCAGCTGGCGGCGTTGCTGACCAGCCAGGTGGCCAGCCTGAAGACCGAGCTGGTCGCCGCATTGTCGACGGGCCAGCTGGCCGCCTTGTCGGCCAGCCAGATCACCGCACTGGGCAGTCGCCAGACGGCCGCCCTGACCACCGAGCAAATGGCGTCGCTGTCCACCGCGCAGGTGGCGGCGATTGATGCGCAAGACCTCGCGGCCGTTGCCGCGAACCGGTTGACTGCGCTGCGTTCGGACCAGGTCGGCGCGCTGACCACCGCGCAGGTGCGCAGTCTCAGCACCGCGCAGCTGGCGGCGATCGACGCCGACGACCTGCCGCAGCTCGGCACCGCGCAGCTGCAGGTGCTGTCTGTCTCGCAGCTGGCCGCGCTGACCAGCGCGCAGGTGATGGCGCTGACCGGCACGCAGGTCGGCAGCCTGAAGAACGGCCAGGTGGCGGCACTCACGACCGCGCAGGTCGAGCTGCTGTCGGACGAGCAGATCGGCGCGCTGTCGACTGAGCAGGTGGTTGCACTGACCTCCGCACAGGTCGGCGCGCTGCGTGCCGAGCAGGTGGCCGCGCTGAGCCCGGCACAGGTCAGCGCCATCGAGGTAGCGGACCTGCCGGCGCTGGGCAGCGCGCAAGTGGGCGCATTGCAGTCGGCACAGCTGGCCGCGCTGCGCACCGCGCAGGTGGCGGCGCTCAGTACGGCGCAGGTGCGCGCGATCAATGCCGGCCAGCTGCGCGGACTGGGCGCGGACCAGCTGGCCGCGCTGTCGACGCAGCAGGTCACCGCACTGACGACCGAGCAGGTCGCGGCGCTGGCCACCGCGCAGGTTGCCAGCCTGAAGACCAGCCAGGTCGCCAGCCTGACCAGCACGCAGCTGCAGGCGCTCGGCACCGAGCAGGTGCGCGCGCTGACCACCGCGCAGGTGGCCGCACTAACTGGCACGCAGGTGGCGAAGCTGACGCTCGACCAGGTCGCCGCGCTGCAGGGCACGCAGGTGGCGGCGATCGAGACGCGCGACATCGTCAGCCTGACGACCGCGCAGGTCGAGGCGCTTGGCAGCGCACAGCTGGCCGCGCTGACCACCGCGCAGGTCGCGACCCTGACGACCGCCCAGCTGCAGGCCATCGACGCGCCGGAAATCGCCGCGCTGTCGACGCTGCAGGTGCGCGCGCTGACCAGCACGCAAGTGGCCGCGCTGACCACCGCACAGATCGATGCGCTGACCACCGAGCAGGTGGCGTCGCTGAAGGATGCACAGGTCGCCAGCCTGCTGAGCACGCAGGTGCAGGCACTGAACACCGTGCAGGTGCAGGCGCTCGGCAGCAGCCAGCTGCGCGCGCTGACCACCGCGCAGGCCGAGGCGCTGCGCAGCGAGCAGGTCGCCGCGCTGATGACGCAGCAACTGGCTGCGATGGAAGCGCGCGACGTCGCCGCGTTCACCACGCTGAACATCGAGACGCTGAACACCGCGCAGGTGGCGGCGCTGACCACCGCGCAGGTGGCCGCGCTGACGAATGCGCAGGTGGCGGCGATCGAGCCGACCGACATCGCCGCGCTGCGTACCGACCAGCTGCGCGCCATCACCACGGCGCAGCTTGCGGCAGTCACCACCGAGCAGCTGCTGGCGCTCGGCACCGCGCAGGTGGCCAGCCTGACCACTGCGCAGGTGGCCGCGCTCGACACGGCGCAGCTGGCCGCGTTTGCCGGCACGCAGGTAGCGGCGCTGACCACCGCGCAGATCGTTGCGCTGTCCAGCGAGCAGGTGGCGGCACTCACGACCACGCAGGTGCAGGCGCTCGGCACCGCGCAGCTGCGCGCCATCGAGGTGGCCGACCTCGGCGGCCTCGGCACCGAGCAGGTCGAGGCGCTGCTGTCGAACCAGCTCGCGGCGCTGACGACCGCGCAGGTGGCCGCGCTGACCACCGAGCAGGTGGCGGCGATCGAGCTGCCGGACCTGGCGGCGATGGGCACTGCGCAAGTCGTTGCGCTGACCAGCGAGCAGTTGCAGGCGCTGACCACCGCGCAGGTACCGTCGCTGACGACCAGCCAGCTGCGCGCGCTGACCACCGCGCAGGTGCCGTCCTTCGGCAGCGAGCAGGTCGCCGCGCTGACGCCGACGCAGGTGGCGGCGCTGCAGACCGCGCAGGTGCGCGTGCTGACCACCGAGCAGCTGACCGCGCTGGGCAGCGACCAGATCGCCGCGCTGCAGACGCTGCAACTGGCCGCGCTCGACACCAGCCAGGTTGCCGCGCTGCTGACCGCGCAGGTGGAGGCGCTGTCGGGCAGCCAGCTGGCCGCGCTCGGCACCGCGCAGGTAGCGGCGCTGACGACCGAGCAGCTGCAGGCGATCGAGACCGGCGACGTGCCGAGTCTCGGCACCGCGCAGATCCAGGCGATCGCCGCGGCCAACGTGCCGGAGCTGCTGAGCACGCAGGTGTCGGCATTGCAGGGCGCGCAGCTGGCGGCGCTGACGACCGCGCAGGTCGCCGCGCTGACGACCGAGCAGCTGCAGGCGATCGAACCGACGCAGCTGCCGTCGCTGACCACCGCGCAGGTGGCCAGCCTCGGCACCGAGCAGGTGGCCGCGCTGACGACCGCGCAGCTCGCGGCGGTGACCACCGCGCAGGTGGCGGCACTGGATACGGCTCAGGCCGCGGCGCTGACCACGGAGCAGGTGCCGGTACTGAACGGCGCGCAGCTGTCCGCGCTCGGCACCGCGCAGGTGGCGGCACTGACCACCGAGCAGCTGCCGTTGTTCGATACGGCGGCGGTGGCCGCGCTGCGCAGCGAGCAGCTGAATGCGCTGGGCAGCGAGCAGGTGGCGGCGCTGACGACCGGACAGGTGCAGGCGCTGACCACGCTGCAGGTGGCCCGCCTCGGCACCGCGCAGCTGGCCGCGCTGACGACGGCGCAGGTAGCGGCGCTGCAGACCGACCAGATGGGCGCGCTGACGTCCGCGCAGCTGGCGGCGCTGACCACCGAGCAGGTCGCCGCGCTCGAGACCGACGACCTGGCGGCGCTGCGCACCACGCAGGTACGCGCGCTCGGCACCGAACAGGTCGCCGCGCTGACCACCGAGCAGGTGCCGGCATTCACGCCGGATCAGGTGGCCGCGCTGACGACGGCCCAGGTCCAGGCGCTGACCACCGAGCAGCTGCCGGCGATGGAGGCGTCCGATATCGCCAGCCTGTCGACGACGCAGCTGGCGGCACTGGGCACCGAGCAGCTGGCCGCACTCACCACCGCGCAGCTGACCGCGCTGGGCACGGCACAACTGGCCGCGCTCAGCACCGGGCAGGTGGCCGCGCTGACGACGGCGCAGGTGGCCGCGCTGGATCCGCTGAAACTGGCGAACTTCTCGACCGCGCAGACTTCGGCGCTGGGCACCGAGCAGATTGCGGCGCTGACCACCGCGCAGATCGACCTGCTGCCGTCGGCAAACGTCGCCGCATTCAGCGTCGAGCAGGTGCAGGCGCTCGACACCGCGCAGCTCACCACGCTGGATGCGCAGCAGGTCGCGGCGCTGGGCACCGCGCAGGTGGCGGGCCTGACGGACACGCAATTCGCCGCGCTCGATCCGACGCAGGTGGCGGCGCTGACCAGTGCGCAGGTCGGCGCACTGACCACCACGCAGCTGGCGGCGATCGGCAGCGCGCAGCTGGCAGCACTGGAGACGCGCGACCTGGCGGCGCTCGGCACTGCGCAGGTGGCGGCCCTGTCGAGCGCGGCATTGCCGGCGCTGACGCAGGAGCAGGTGGTTGCGCTGTCGGGCACGCAGCTGGCGGCACTGACCTCCGAGCAGTTCGGCGCGCTCGGCACGACGCAGCTGGTGGCGATCGAAGCGGCCGACGTGCCGTCGCTCGGCACCGAACAGCTGGCGGCGATCACGTCGACCGCGGTACCGTCGCTGGGCACCGATCAGCTGCGTGCACTGACGACGGCACAGGTCGCCGCGCTGACGACCGAGCAGTTCGCGGCGCTGACCAGCGAGCAGGTGGCAGCCTTCCAGTCGACACAGGCGGGTGCATTCACCGTCGACCAGGCCGGCGCGCTGAGCGGCGACCAGCTGGCGGCACTGCCGACCGACGACATCGCCGCACTGGCGACCGACCGCATTGCCGCACTCGCCACGGCGAGCGTGCCGTCGCTGACGGCCGAGCAGGTGGCGGCACTGGGCAGTGCGCAGGTAGCGGCGCTGACCAGCGAGCAGGTGGCCGCGCTCGGCACCAGCCAGCTGGCAGCGATCGAGCCGGCCGACGTGGCCGCGCTGGGCACCGCGCAGCTGGCGGCGATCGATGCGGCGAACATCCCGGCCTTCGGCACCGAGCAGGTCGCTGCACTGACGACGACGCAGATTGCCGCGCTGTCGACCGCGCAATCGTCGGCGTTCAGCACCGAGCAGCTGGTCGCGCTCGACGCGACCCAGGTCGGCGCGTTCACCGCCGACCAGCTCGCCGCGTTCAGCACCGATCAGTCGGCGGCGCTGCAGCAGTAAGGGCCATGGACGGCGGCCGGGATCGCGGGGCAGCGTGCCTCGCGGTTCCGGCCGGCGGAGCGTATCGAAAGCTTGGGTGTGTGAAGAAGCGTGGCCCCGCCGGATTGCCGTACAGGCCGGGGGGACAGAAGCGATCAGGCGGGTGCCGGTGGCGGCGCCCGCAGGCGCTCACGCGATGGCCGGCTCAGCAGCCCAGCACGGCGCGCAGCTCGCGCAGGTAAGGCGCGCCATAGCGTTGGCCGAGCACGGCCATTTCGGCGTCCATCGGCGCGCTGTCCTGCGGGTCGAAGGTGGCGAGGCGGCAGGGGCCATCCAGCGACGCCAGCAGCGCAAGCAGCGGCGCAAGCGGATCGTGCGGCTGCAGCTTCTCAAACGAACGGCACAGGCCGGTCAGCTCGACGTAATAGCTGGCCTCGTCCAGCTGCGGCGCGCAATCCGGCGCCGACGCCGGGTCGAGGAAGTGGAAATAATTGCGTCCGCGCAGGCGCTGGTAGTCGACCAGCAGCCAGGGGCGCGGATTGGCCTCGATAAAATAGAAGCGGCCATCGCGCCCGCGGATGAATTCGAGCATCACGATGCCGCGCAATCCGGTGGCCGACACGAAACCGTCGACTTCATCGCGGCTGACCATCGCCTGCCGCTGCTCGCGCACGATGAACGCGGTGCCGAAGCCGGCCGGGTGGACGAACACCTTGTCGACCGACGTGCACTGCAGCACGCGGCCATCGCGGTCGGTCGCCACATAGACGGGCATGTCGTCGATGCGCTCGGCCGGATCGATGTATTGCTGCGCAATCAGCGGATAGCGCGTGTGCACACCGCCGGCGATCACGGCCTGCCGCTCGGATTCGTTGCGGATGAAAATCGCCTTCGCGCCGCCGAACTCGGCATAGAAGGAATTCACCGGATCCTTGACCGACGGCTTGACGATGAAGGGCAGCGGCATCGCCGCCAGCGCCGCGGCATCGCAGCGGCGCGTGTCCGGCTGCACGATCGCCGAGCCGTCCAGCGCCTGCGACAGCGCGAACTTGTCGAGCAGGCGGTGCGTGGTCGGGAAATCCCAGGCATTTGCCAGCCGCGCAAGCGGCCACAGCTCGGGGGAGTCGAGCAGGAAGGTCAGGATGCTGTCGCTGGTGGGCATCAGCAGCGGCGGCGTGCCGTAGTCCTCTGCCAGTGCGGCGAACAGTGATTGCAGCTCGTGACGCGCCTGCTGCGGCGCCGAGCCGGGATTGGCGATCTCCACCGTGCGGCCGCGGAAGACCGACTGGTCCGAATAGAACGCCGGCGCGCCCGGCCAGCGCCAGCTGACGCTGACGACGTCGACATCCAGCCCGGCCAGGCTGCGGATCACGCCGAGGTAGCAGACCTCGCTGGCGCGGAAGACGACGATGCAGGGACGCGCCATGCCGCTCAGTCCCGGGTGCTGCTGATCATGATGTGCAGCGGCGTCTGCAGGCTGACGTCGGCCAGCGCCGGCCAGCCGTCCGCGGTCGGCTTGTCCAGCCGGAGTTCGCGGAAGCGGTCGATCCGCAAGCCCGCGCCGATCACGTTGCCGAACAGCTCTTCCAGCGTGTGGTGCACCAGCCGGACCTCGATCGTCTTGCCCTCGAGGTCGACGATGCGGCCGACATGGCTGTCGCCGATCGAATCGAAATATGATGCGCCCTCATCGACCTCGAAGCGCAGGCCGGCCGATGCCGACTGCCGGTGGTAGGGCAGGTGCGGATGCGGATGCAGCAGCACGAACTGGCCGCCCGCTTTCAGGCAGGCGTGCGCCAGAGTGACCAGGGTCGCCAGCTCGCGGCTGTCGAGGTAGTTCGACACGAACACCGCGGTGACCACGTCATAACGGCCCGCATGCGCGTCCTGCTGCGCGGCGAATTCGGCGATCGAGGCGCGCTCGAAGCTGGCGCGCGGATCCGGCGTGTTGGCCTGCGCGAGGCTGATCATCTCGGCCGAGATGTCGACGCCGTGCACGGCCGCCGCACCCATTTTCAGGTAATTGCGCGCGCAGTAGCCTTCGCCGCAGCCGAGGTCGAGCACGCGCTTGCCGTCGAGCGCGCCGAGGTGCGCAAACAGCGGCGCGCGGCCGGTCAGATCGGATAGGCAGCGTGGCGCGTTGCGGCTCCATGCGGCTGCGGTGCGGTCATAAAGGTCTTGTGCGTCCTTGCCCTGCTGTTGCATTGAATTTCCTCCAGGCGTGCTGCCATCACATCAAAAAACGCGGCGCGCAGGTTCAGCGCGCTGAGCGCGCCGAACCGCACGGCTTCGCGGTGGTCCTTGTCTTCGCAGAAGTCGTACAGCAGCCCGATCAGCTGCCGGCTGTGCTCGACGTCGCATTCGCTGTGCAACGTGAAGAAATAGTTTTCCTCGATGTCGCGGAAGGACGAGCGCGCGATCAGCTTCAGCACATGGCCGTAGACATCCGGCACGATGAATTCGGTGCCGATCGAGATCGCGGCCAGACCGACGCCGGGGATTGGCGACGCGCACTTCTGCAGGAACAGTTCGCCCCACACCTGCGCGGTGGTCAGCGGCTTGTGGCTGGCGCGGTAAGCGTCATCGACGCCGATGCGCGCGGCGAACTGCCGGTACATGTCGCGGTGCGGCAGGCCGGCAAATCCCGGTTCGCCGCTGCCCTGTTCGTCGGCGATGTTCTCGAGGATGACGGCGCGGTAGGCCGGCAGCTGCACGGTCGACAGCACCGCGTCGTTGTACGCGTCAAAGTGCCGCGAATAGAACGAATACTGGAAGATGAAGTCGCGCAGCGCCTCGTCCGCCTCGTCGCGGTCGAGCGCGCGGAACATGTCGAAGTACGCGTGCTTCAGCGCGCGATGCGACTTCGCTTCCATGCAGACGGAATCGACGAATTCCGTCGCCGAGCCGCGGTAGATCATCAGTGCCGAATTCATGTCCGACTCCTATTCAATGACAAAGTAGGCCGGCCAGGTCGGCGACGATCCGGGCAGACGCCGCAGCGCAACGCCTTTCAGGTCGAGAAACTCGCGCAGCGCAATGGTCTCCCCGGGGATGGCCGGGCAATTGATCTCGTCAATGATCACGAGGGTTCCCCTGAACACCCGCTCCCAGATCTTGTCGAGCACATAGCGGGTGGGCTGGTACAGGTTCAGGTCGAGGTGCAGCATCGACACCAGCTCGTGCGGATGCGCGTCGAGGTAGGGTTCGAGCGTCTGCATCACGTCGCCGGCCACCAGCGCGAATTTCTGCGCGTTCGGCACGGGGCTGAACGCCTCGCGGTTGCGCAGCAGCGCTTGCAGGTAAGCCTCGTAGCCGTCAGCGACCGACAGGTTGCCGGGCACAAGCTGGCGGCCGCCGCCGTCCTGCGCGCTGACCCCCGCATAGCCGGTGAAGGTGTCGAAGCCGACAATGCGGCGCGAATGGTTGAACGGCTCGTACAGCGTGCGCAGGTTCTCGAACAGCGCCAGCTCGCGGCCCCAGCGCACGCCGAACTGCAGGATCGAGCCCGGCTTGTCGAGGATCAGCTTGTACATCTCGCAGAAGAACATCATGCGGCGGAAGTGCTGCGGCGTGATGAACAGCGCGAGGTTTTCGCAGACCTCGCGCTCCGGCGCGATCCGTCCGAATTCGTTGAACTGCCGGTACAGCTCGGCCTCGGCCGCCTGGTAGTCGGTGGTGCGCGTGTCGACTCGGGTGGCGGCGCTCATGCCGGTATCTCCCGGTAGCGGCGGTCCATCGCCGCATTCTTGCGGAAATCCTTGTACAGGTTGGCGAACGCCACCACGCGGCCGCTGTCGACGCCGAGCTGCAGCGGCTTGTGCGGGTCGATCTCGTCGACACCGTGCGCGATCAGCCCGGAGTAGATGGCGAGGTCGCCCGGCTGCATCAGGTCATCGATGATGATCTTTTCGCCATCGATGCAGACATATCCGCCGCCGCGCGTGAAGTCGCGCCCCTTGCGGGACAGCGGCAGCAGGAACTGCAGGAACTGCTTGTAGCCGGCCCAGTCGTGCACGCTGGCCAGCACCGAGTCGACATGCTCGACGAGGAAGCCGCCGCCGGTCGGATAGTGCTGCAGCCGGCTCGCGGTCCAGCTGCCGTCCTCCTCGATGGCCTCGATCGCATAGCCGGGCGCATAGTCGAGGATGGCGTTGCGCAGCCCGGCGAACTTGCAGAACAGGCCGCGCAGGCCGTAGATGTCCTCTTCCCAGATCGGGTTGTAGATCGCGCGCAGGAAGCGCGGCCGGTAGATCCGCGTGTTGAAGATGCCGCCGATGTTCATCTTCTGGAAATTCGTCATCACCTGGTCGGGCGTCTCGCCGATGGTCGCCTGGTCACGGCTGGCGTCGAAGCTGCGGCGCAGCCCCTGCAGGCCGTTCTCGACTTCGGCTTCCGAGAAGTAGCCGCGCACGATCGCCGCCTTTTTCGGCGCAAGGCCGGCCTGGATCGCGTCGCGCAGTTCGGCGGCGCCCATCGATGGGGATACGGATATCACGGGTAGCATGGTGGTTCACCTCACTGGGTTTGTCGGATGAATTTGTGCAGCGCGCGGTGATAGCCGTCGGCCATGCCCTGGCGGTTGGACATGAAGCGCTCGACGAACTCCGCATTGATGCGGCCGACCTCGGCATGCAGCGCCGGGTCGCGCGCGAAACGGCTGGCGTAGCTGATGTAGTCGTCCCGGCTTTCCGCCACCGGGTAGTAGAGCGGCCCGTCGGCCTTCCGGAACAGCGCCTGCACGTCGGCGCTGACGCCATCGGCCGTGTCCGCCGCGAAGTAATAGGGCGACGCATTGTTCTGCAGGCCGACGCTCGGGTAGGCCAGCTTCATCATCACCACCGGCCGGCGCGCGGCCATTGCCTCGTACACGGTGTAACCGCCGGGGAAAGGGAAGCTGTCGAGGTAGACGTCAATCACTTGCGCATACAGCCGGGTGTTCACCCAGCCGATGAAGCGCGTGCGCTCTTCCAGTCCGCGACCTTCGAAGAAGGACTGGATGACCGCGTCCTGCCGGGAGCCGGTCCACAGGAAGACGGACTCCGGGTTGGCCTCGAGCACGCCGCAGACGGCATCGAGGAACGCGGGATCGCGCAGCTTTTCCTCGCGGCCGATGCTGCCGAACACGGTCTTCCACGGCCCCAGCCGCTGCTTCACGGCGGCGGCTTCGGCGCGCAGCTCGGGTGCGAACCAGTCGCTGCCGCCGAACGGCGAGGTTTCCCACTGATTGCCGCCCAGCGTGCGTGGCTGGCCATCGGGTGAGCCGCACATGTAGCCGTCGATGTCGGGGCTGCTGAACGCGTGGTATTTCATCGCCCACCAGACCTGCGTCTGCGCGAGGCGCGCGGCAAAGAAGCTCGCCATCCACATCACGAGGCTGACGAAGACGATCGCCTGCGGCTGGTGGTCGTGGCACAGCGCGGCGAACTTGATCAGCTTGATATAGGCATTCGCGCGGCGCGGCTCAAGGTCGCCGAGTGCGACCAGCGGCACCTGCAGCGCCTTCAGCCGCTGGCGCAGGCCGGGGTCGGCACCATCGAGGGTCACCACCACCGGTTGCAGCGGCAGCAGGTCGGCGCCGAATTCGCGCATCGATTCGAGATAGCGCAGCAGGCTCTGGATGTGCGCGAGGCCGGACTCGACATGGATCACGAAGAACACCAGCGGCGGATCGCCTTCCTTGCGCGCCGGCGCGGCCACCTGCCGCTGGCGCACGCGCGCCAGATCCGGCGCGGCGCGTTCGGCCACGCGGCGCAGCAGCGGCACCAGCGCGTCATAGGTCACGCGGAAGTGCGACTCGGCTTCCCAGCGCTTGACGTAATTCAGGTAGACCAGCTGCTCGATGTCGAGCGCGACGGCCGGTGAGCCGTGCTCGCAGTAGGCCGCGAAGGCGGGCAGGAAGACGTCCGTGAACAATTGTTGTTCATGCGCCTGGTCGGTCGGCGGCGACTTCGCCAGCTGGTCGAAAAAGCCGACGATCGCGGCCATGTGATGTGCCAGCGCCTGGTCGGTGGGAGTCGGTGCGTTCATGCGATGGGCTTCTTTCAGGCGGCCAGTGCGGCGACGCGTTCCGTGGCCGGCGCGGCGGTACGCGGGCGGCGCCGCGGCGGCGCCAGCAATCCGCTGACGGCGTCGATCACGCGCGCCTGCTGCGTTTCGTCGAGCTCGACGTACAGCGGCAGGCGGATCAGCTCGGCGGCGACGCGGTCGGTGACGGGCAGCGCCGCATTGCCGGCGCCGCAGCGGCGGCCGTAAGGCGACGAATGCAGCGGTACGTAATGGAACAGTGCATGGATGCCCTGCGCCTTCAGGCCGGCGATGATTTCGTCGCGCGGCTTGCCGGAGCGGTTGAGCAGGTAGTAAAGGTGGGCGTTGTGCCCGCAGTCCACCGGGATCGCCGGCGTGGAGACGCGGGCGTCGCCATCGCGGAAGGCGGTGTCGTAGCGTGACCAGGTCGCCAGCCGCCGGCGCGTGATGTCGGCCGCGCCCTCCATTTGCGCCCACAGGAAGGCAGCAGTCAGTTCGCCGGGCAGGTAGGACGAGCCGATGTCGGTCCAGGTGTACTTGTCGATCTCGCCGCGCAGGAACTTGCTGCGGTCGGTGCCTTTCTCGCGGATGATCTCGGCGCGCTCGACCAGCGCGGGATGGTTGACCAGCAGTGCGCCGCCTTCGCCGCTGATGATGTTCTTGGTCTCGTGGAAGCTGTAGCAGCCGAGGTGTCCGATGGTGCCGAGTGCGCGACCCTTGTAGGTGGCCATGCAGCCTTGCGCGGCGTCTTCGATGACCAGCAGGCCGTGCGCTTCGGCGATGGCCATGATGGTGTCCATCTCGCAGGCCACGCCTGCGTAGTGAACCGGGACGATCGCACGGGTGCGCGGCGTGATTGCCGCCTCGATGAGATTCTCGTCGATGTTGAGCGTATCGGGACGGATGTCGACGAAGACTGGCGTCGCGCCGCGCAGCACGAAGGCGTTGGCGGTCGACACGAAGGTGTAGGACGGCAGGATGACTTCATCGCCGGGGCCGATGTCGCACAGGATCGCGGCCATCTCCAGCGCGGCGGTGCAGGAGTGCGTCAGCAGCGCCTTTTCCGCGCCGAAGCCTTCCAGCCAGCCCTGGCAGCGCCGCGTGAACGCGCCGTCGCCGGCCAGCTTGCCGTTCAGGTGCGCCTCGGCGATGTAGCTCAGTTCGCGCCCGGTCAGGTAGGGCTTGTTGAAGGGGATGGGCGACGGTGCTTGCGACAGATTGGGCATGATGCGTCCTTGGTCGTCAGTGCGGCGTTCAGCAGGGCAGGGACAGCAGCTCGCCCGAGCCGTCGGGCAGTTCAAGCAGCCGGAGTCCCTTCAGGCGTCCGTATTCGTAATGGGTGGCGGCATGCACCATCGCGTAATCGCGCACCAGCAGCAGTCCGGAGCGGCCGTTGTCGAACTGGTCGATCACGGCGCGGATCTCGTTGCTGTCGGTGTGCTCGAGCGCGGCGACGAGGAAGTCCTTGCCGTTGCGCGTGCGCCCGATCGCCTCGCGTGCGTCGGCGGCGAAGCCGGCCGATACCAGCGGCGCGAGCAGGTCTTCAGCGAATGCGCTGTCGCGCACGGCCCGACGCGGGTCGATGGCGATGCAGTTCAGGTGTTTGCCGGCGCCGAAGATGAATTGCAGTATCGGTGCAGCCAGTGCGATGGACGGTGAGCCGATTGCCACCGTGACCGGCTTGCCGCGGCGCGCGCCGACGGCAGCGACGATGCGGCTGATCATCATGCGTTCCTGGATGGTCAGGCTGCCCGGCCGCTGCGCCAGCGATTCGATCAGCGCGGGCACTTCGCGGCCCTGCTCGAATTGCGTGAGCAGGATGCCGTCGAGCTGGAGGTTGCGGTCCTTGTAGGTCGAGTTCATGGCACGATCACTTTCGCGACGCGGTCGATCAGGTTGCGCACCGGCTCGTCATGCTGGCGGCGGAACAGCAGCACTTCGGGATAGGCGATCGACCACTGGTCGTCGGTGCCGAGGATCCACGGGCCTTGCGGCTCGGGCATGATCACCGCGACCTTCTGGCCGCAGGCGCCGGCGAAGTGCACCAGCGCGGTCGACACCGACACGATGCCGTCGCAGGCGGCGGCAATCGCCAGCCAGTGATCGAGGTCTTTCTTGAAATCGAGCGCGGGGAAGCTGAGCATCTCGTAGCCGCGCTCGGCGAGGAATTGCTGGTCGGGCGTGGTGTCGCCGTATTGCAGGTTTACGCACAGCGCGCCGCGCTCGAAAATCGGCAGCCAGTTCTCGATCGCCAGCGCCTTGTTGCGCTTCTGGTTTTCCCAGTAGCCGCCTTTCCACGAGATGCCGACGATGGGCCGGCCCTGCGCGATCTCGCGCAGCTTCCTGTGATAGCTCGCGTACAGGTCGCCGTCGACCTGCAGGAAGGGGCGGCGGCGCTCGACGAAGCTGTCGACCGTCGGCCGGTAGCGCGGCAGGATGCTGCCGAGCGGTATGAAGCCGTTGTTGGGCAGGCCGCACTCGTTCCAGGCCTCGATCAGGCCGGGCTGCGCGACCTCGAGCTGCGGGAACGAACGCTTGATGATCGGCGCCAGCCGGCTCTCGCAGACGAAGATCACTTTTTTGAATTCTTCGATCGCCTGGTCCATCGCGCTCAGGAACAGCACCTGGTCGCCGATGCCTTGTTCGACGCAGACCATCGTCCACTTGTCGGTATCGAATTTGTCCTGCAGGTCGGCGCGGCGCGCTTCCTTCAGCAGGCCGGGCAGGTTGCGGCCCATGGTGCCGACTTCCTTGTGGAAGCCGTATTCCCAGTATTTCCAGCCGCGTTCGAAGTCGCGCGTGCGCAGCAGGTGCAGCGCCATGTTCCAGCACAGCGGAATGTCGGTCTTGCCGCTCTTTTCCAGCGTCTTTGCCAGCGCGTGGTCGTACAGCACGATGCCGGCGCGCGAATCGCGCTCGGCGATGATGTCGGCCTGCATGCGCATGATGACGGGATCGTCCGGATGATCTTTGGCTATCTCGTCGAGCAGCAGGAAGGATTCGTGCGGACGGCCGAGCGAGCGCAGCGCCGAGGCCTTCGACAGCCGGAACAGCCGGTGCGACGGGGCGATCTGCAGGAAGTGCTCGGCCAGTGGCAGCACCTCGTCAGAGCGCGCGAGGTCGAGCAGGCAGTTCGCATACATGATGCCGGCGTCGACGTCCTCAGGCGCGAGCTCATGGGCTTTCTTTGCGTAGGGCAGCGCGTCGGCATGCCGGCCTTTCAACACCATCAGCGACGCGAGGTCGCGCCATGCACGCTGGCCGCAGCCAGGCTCGCGCAGTGCGCGCTGCAGGCATTGCTCGGCGTCGTCGCGCTGGCCTTCGGCGTACAGGATGGAGGCTTCGAGGCACAGTCCTTCCCAGGCCTCGGCCGGCGGCGATTTTTTCAGCAGGCGGCGTGCAAGCGCGAAGTCTTTCTTCGCGACGGCCACGAGCACCGGGTCTGTCGGCGGCACGGCCTGGGTGCGGGTGAGCATGGTCAGGCCGCCTTCGGTTCGGGCTGCGCGAATTTCAGCTGCGCCTCTTCGGCCAGCCACAGTTCGGCAAAGTCGCAGTCGCGCTTGTGCGCGAACCACGGGCCGCCGAGCGTGTAATGAATGGCCTTCAGCTTGTCGTAGCGCGGCTCGTACCAGCCTTCGAGGTAATTCCAGCCGCGGTCGAGCGCGCCGATCTCTTCATCCTTCAGCCACTGGAAGCGGTGCAGGAAGGCCGGCTCGGCCTGGTTGACGACATCGGGCGTGAGCGCCTTCACCGACGGATGCGCGCAGTCGAACACGATGAAAGACGACCAGTTCTTGCGCGGATACGGATATTGCACGCAGCCGTCCATTTTCACAGTCTCGGTCGGCTGGTAGTCATGCTGGACTACCGACACTGCCTTGCCCGGCGTGAGATCGGCCAGCACCTCGCGGATGTCGGTGACGAACAGGAAATCGCAGTCGACGAAGACCGCATGGCCGTCGTAGCCGTCGCGGCTGGCCAGCCACGGGGTGAGGAAACGGGTGAGGCTGAATTCGGTCGCGGCCTTGGCGTCGACCGGGCGGCGGTAGGCACCTTGCCGGCGCAGCTCGGACTGGACCAGCGGGATCACGCTGACCTGCGCGCGGTCCGTGCGCGACAGGATCGAATGGCGGCAGACTTCCCAGGCAATGTCCTCGCGAGGATCCCAGCCGACGAAAACTTTCAGTTCCATTTTTCAGCCCCTTTGGGTGGTTTACGCTTTCTGTTCAGCAATATGCGTGCCACTGTCGGAATCACGTCAGGGGAGTTGGCGGCGGATGGTCGCTGAAGCCATGTCCTTCCGCAGGGGGCGACCGTGGGTTCCAACTTTGCGTTGGCACGGACATGCCGGAGCCGATGCCTTTTGACTCGTCATCGCGACCTGCGCCGGGACGACGTTTTAAAAGCTGTCGGCTTTCAAATCGTCTTTCGGCGCAGGGAGGGATTCCGTGTCGTGTCTCCCGGA
>CAYZXP010000047.1:0-8373 GCA_964482415.1 uncultured Bifidobacterium sp.
GCGCATACCAAAATCAAAAATGGAGACGAATGCAATGCTGCTGAAGGATAAAGTTGCGATCATCACCGGCGGAGCCGGCGCCAACGGACTGGGCTTCGCCACCGCCCGCCAGATGGCCGCGCAAGGCGCGCGGGTCGTGATCCTCGACCTCGAGCGCGCCGACCCCGCGGGCGCTGCCGCCCGCATTGGCGAAGGCCACCTCGGGCTGGTCGCCGACGTGACTGACAAGGCGGCCTGCGAAGCGGCCGCTGCAGCCGTGCTGAAGGCCTTCGGCCGCATCGACATCCTCGTCAACAATGCCGGCATCACGCAGCCGGTGAAGACGATGGACATCACCGGCGCCGACTATGACCGCATCCTCGACGTCAGCCTGCGCGGCACGCTGTACATGTCGCAGGCGGCGCTGCCGGCGATGCGTTCGCAAAAGTCCGGCTCGATCGTCTGCATTTCCTCGGTGTCGGCGCAGCGCGGCGGCGGCATCTTCGGCGGCCCGCACTATTCGGCCGCCAAGGCCGGCGTACTCGGTCTGGCGCGCGCGATGGCGCGCGAGTTCGGCGGCGAAGGCATTCGCGTCAACTGCATCACGCCGGGCCTGATCGCAACCGACATCACGCAGGGCAAGCTCAGCCCCGAGCGCACGAAGGAGATCGAGGACTCGATTCCGCTGGCCCGCCTCGGCCGCGCCGACGACGTCGCCGGCGCCTGCGTGTTCCTCGCCAGCGAGCTGTCGTCGTATTGCACCGGCATCACGCTCGACGTGAACGGCGGCATGCTGATCCACTGATCCACTGCCCGATCAACCACTGCAGACAAGCATGGCCGACCCGAAGCCCAACCCCACCCGCCGGCGGGTGCTGGCAGGCGCCCTCGCGCTGCCGCTGTTCTCGATCGCGACCCGGCCGGCACAGGCGGCCGAGTTCGAACTGAAGTACGCGACCGGACAAGACCCGACGCATCCGGTAAACGTGCGCGCAAAGCAGGCGCACGACCGCATCCGTGAAGCCACGTCAGGCCGCGTGAACATCCGGCTGTTCCCGGCCAACCAGCTCGGCAGCGACACCGACCTGCTGTCGCAGGTGCGCAATGGCTCGGTCGATTTCCTCAACCTGTCGTCGCTGATCCTCGCCACTTTCGTGCCGCTGTCGGGCATCACCAGCGTCGGCTTCGCGTTCAGGAACTATGACGACGTCTGGAAGGCGATGGACGGCGAGCTTGGCAACCATGTCCGCGCCGAGATCGCGAAGACCCCGATCTTCACCGTCTCGAAGATCTGGGACAACGGCTTCCGGCACATCACCTCGTCGGGCCGCGAGATACGCACGCCGGCCGACCTGAAGGGCTTCAGGATGCGGGTGCCGCCGGCGCCGCCGCTGACCTCGCTGTTCCAGGCGCTCGGGGCCGCGCCGTCGCCGATCAATTTCAACGAGGTCTACACCGCGCTGCAGACGAAGGTCGTCGAAGGACAGGAGAACCCGCTGGCGATCACCGCGACGGCCCGCCTGTACGAAGTGCAGAAGAGCTGCAGCCTGACCGGCCACGTGTGGGACGGCTACTGGGTCCTCGGCAACAAGCGGTCCTTCCAGCGGCTGCCGGCGGACCTGCAGGAGGTCATCCGGCGCGAGCTCGACAAGGCTGCCACCGAGCAGCGTGCCGATGTCGCCAGACTCAACGGCACGCTGACGAGCGATCTGAAGGCCAGGGGGATCAACATCATCAATGTGCCGCAGGACGACTTCCGTCGGACGCTCGCTTCGACGAGCTTCTACAGCGAATGGAAGGCGAAGTACGGTCCGGCGGCATGGCAACTGCTCGAAAAGGTTTCGGGGAAGCTCGGCTGAGCGCCCCGCTTGCGCCAACGCGTAGCCGGTCGCGCGCATTCGCGCGGCCCGGCCGCGATGCCGGCCTGCCTTTGCGAGAGAGAGATCAATGCGAATGACAACGGACGCCGACGCCCATACCGCGCCGGCCGGGAACGAACAGAGCCGCGGACTCGCCCTTCTGGACCGCGCGCTCGGCATGCTGATTGCGGCGCCGGCCGCGCTGCTGGTACTGGCCGAGGTCGTCATCCTGCTGGCCGGCGTGACCAGCCGCTACCTGCTGCACACGCCGCTGGTCTGGTCGGACGAGCTGGCCTCCATCCTCTTTCTCTGGCTGGCGATGCTGGGCTCGGCGCTGGCCTTCCAGCGCGGCGAGCACATGCGGATGACGGCGGTCGTCGGTCGTCTCGGCCCGCGCGCCCGCGCCATGCTCGATCTCGTCGCGTCGGCTGCGGCCATTGCCTTCCTTGCGTTCGTCGTCCACCCCGCGTGGGAATTCGCACAGGACGAGGCTTTCGTCACGACGCCGGCCATGGGGCTGGCGAACTCGTGGCGGGCGGCCGCGCTGCCGGTCGGCTTCGGGCTGATGCTGGCCGTCGGCCTGCTGCAGGTCTTGCGCACCGGCGCGTTGAAGGACGCGCTGCTGGCGCTCACTGCGGTCGCGCTGATCATCGGCGGACTGGTACTCGCCAGCCCGCTGCTGACGCCGCTGGGCAACTGGAACCTGCTGGTGTTTTTCGTGTTCGGCGTGGGCGCGCTGGTGCTGCTGGGCCTGCCGATCGCCTTCGCGTTCGGACTGGCGACGCTCGGCTATATCGCGCTGACTACCAGCACCCCGGTCATCGTGGTGGTCGGCCGCATGGACGAAGGCATGAGCCACCTGATCCTGCTGGCCGTGCCGTTGTTCGTGCTGCTGGGCCTGCTGATCGAGATGACCGGCATTGCGCGCGCGATGGTGGACTTTCTCGCCAACCTGCTCGGCCATGTGCGCGGCGGCCTGTCGTATGTGCTGATCGGCGCAATGTACCTGGTGTCGGGCATTTCGGGATCGAAGGCGGCCGACATGGCGGCGGTGGCGCCGGCCTTGTTCCCGGAGATGCGCAAGCGCGGCGCGAAGCCCGGCGAACTGGTCGCGCTGCTGTCGGCCACCGGCGCGCAGACCGAGACGATCCCGCCGTCGCTGGTGCTGATCACGATCGGTTCGGCGACAGGCGTCTCCATCGCCGCGCTGTTCACCGGCGGCCTGCTGCCCGGCGTGGTGGTCGGCGTGACGCTGGCCGCGCTGGTCTGGTGGCGCTGCCGCGGCGACAGCCTCGAAGGCATCAAGCGGGCCAGCGCCGGCGAAATCGTTCGCTCCTTTGTGATCGCGCTGCCGGCGCTGGCGCTGCCGGTGGTCATTCGCGCTGCCGTGGTCGAGGGCATCGCCACCGCCACCGAGGTATCGACCATCGGTATCGTGTATGCCGTGCTGGTCGGGCTGCTGGTCTATCGCCAGTTTGACTGGCGCCGGCTGTATTCAATGCTGGTCAGCACCGCATCGCTGTCGGGCGCGATTCTGTTCATCATCGGCGCGGCCACCGGCATGGCATGGGCGCTGACGCAATCCGGTTTCTCGACGGCGCTGGCCGACGCAATGCAGGCGCTGCCCGGCGGCGCGGTCACGTTCATGGCGGTGTCGGTGCTGGCTTTCATCGTGCTCGGCTCGGTGCTGGAAGGCATTCCGGCCATCGTGCTGCTCGGGCCGCTGCTGTTTCCGATCGCGCGGCAGGTCGGCATCCATGAAGTGCATTACGCGATGGTGGTGACGCTGGCCATGGGCATCGGCCTGTTTGCGCCGCCGTTCGGCGTCGGTTATTACGCGGCCTGCGCGATCAGCCGCATCCATCCGAACGAGGGCATAAAGCCTGTCGTCGGATACCTGATCGCCCTGTTCCTCGGCGTGGTCGTCGTTGCCGCGATCCCCTGGATCTCGACCGGATTCCTTTGAACCGGGATGACCCCGCCGCCCTCATTTTTTACCGGAGAATGTCATGTCTGATCTGTCGACGCTTCAAAAGAGCGCATATCGCATCCGACGCTACGCCCTGCGCATGGGCGAGGTGCAGGGCCAGGGCTACATCGGCCAGGCACTGGGCTGGGCCGACGTGCTGGCTGTCGCCTACTGTCACGCGATGAACCAGCGTCCGGCCGAACCCGAATGGGAAGGCCGCGACCGCTTCCTGCTGTCGCACGGCCATTACGCGATCGCGCATTACGCCGCGATGATCGAGGCCGGCATCCTCGATGAAAGCGAACTCGAGACCTACGGCAGCGACGACAGCCGCCTGCCGATGTCGGGCATGGCCACCTATACGCCGGGCATGGAAATCTCGGGCGGCTCGCTCGGCCAGGGACTGGCGATCGGCGTCGGCATGGCGCTGGGGCTGAAGCACAAGAAGAACCCGGCCTTCGTCTACAACTCGATGTCCGACGGCGAGCTCGACGAAGGCTCGACCTGGGAGGCCGCGATGGGCGCGGCGCACCACCGGCTGGACAACCTGATCTGCCTGGTCGACATCAACAACCAGCAGGCTGACGGCCCGTCGAGCAAGGTGCTGGGCTTCGAGCCGCTGGCCGACAAGTGGGCCGCGTTCGGCTGGCATGTGCAGCGCGTCGACGGCAACGACCTGCCGGCCGTGCTGCAGGCCTTCGACACCGCGCGCCACCTTGCCGAAGCCAAACCGCGCGTGATCCTGTTCGATACGCTGATGGGCAAGGGTGTCCCCTTCCTTGAGCAGCGCGAGAAAAACCATTTCATCCGTGTCGACCCGCCCGAATGGGCGCAGGCGCTTGCCGTGCTCGACCAGTCCCAGTCCGAAGGAGTCCCGGCATGAACGCCCCTGTCGCAGAGAAAAAGCCCCGCCTGACCACGTCGGCCATGATCGCCTCCATCGCAGGCGAAGGACAGCGCGTGAAGGCCGCACCGTTCGGCAAGGCATTGGTCGAGTATGCGGCCGACCATCCGGAAGTGGTCGGCCTGACCGCCGACCTCGCCAAGTACACCGACCTGCAACTGTTTGCGCAAGCCTGGCCGGAGCGCCTCTACCAGATGGGCATGGCCGGGCAGCTGCTGATGGCCGCGGCCGGCGGCATGGCCAAGGAAGGCCTGACGCCGTTTGCCACCACCTATGCCGCATTCGGCACGCGCCGCGCGTTTGATTTCATTCATCAGGTGATCGCCGAGGAAAACCTGAACGTGAAGATCTGCTGCGCGCTGCCCGGCCTGACCACCGGCTATGGCCCCAGCCATGCGGCGATCGAAGACATTGCCATGATGCGCGGTGTGCCGGGCCTGACGATCGTCGATCCCTGCGATGCGCTCGACATCGAGCAGGCGGTGCCGCAGATTGCGCAGCACAAGGGGCCGGTCTACATGCGCCTGTTGCGCGGCAACGTGCCGCTGGTGCTCGATGAAGTCAGCGGCTACCGTTTCGAGCTCGGCAAGGCCAAGCTGCTGCGCGACGGCGCCGACGTGCTGGTGATCTCCAGCGGCCTGCTGACGATGCGCGCGCTGGAAGCCGCGCAGAAGCTGGCTGCGGACAAGGTGGATGTCGCCGTGCTGCACTGCCCGACCATCAAGCCGCTGGATGAGAAGACGATTGTCGAAGCCGTGGGCAGCAAGCCGCGGCTGGTGGTGGTCGCGGAAAACCACTCGGTGGTCGGCGGACTCGGCGAAGCCGTGGCCAGCACCTTGCTGCGCCATCGCGTGCAGCCGGCCGGCTTCGAGCTGGCCGGCCTGCCGGATGCCTTCCCCGACGCCGGCGCGCTGCCGACGCTGCACGACCGCTACGGCATCAGCGTCGATGCGCTGGCGGCACGGATCAAGGGGTGGCTGGCATGAACGATCAGGCGACTTCCGTGAAGGTGAGTTTCATCGGCGTCGGCGCGATCGGCTTGCCGATGGCGCTGCGCATCCGGCAAGCGGGGCATCAGGTCACCGGCATCGAGGTGTCGGACGCCATGACGGCGACTGCGCGGGCGAATGGCCTCGAGACGGTGCGCAGCCTGTCGGACGCGCCGGCAGCCGACGTCGTGGTCGTGATGGTGGCCACGCCGGAACAGCTGGCCGGTGTGGTCGGCAACGTTTCGCAGATGGCCCCGGGGCAGTTGTGGATCATCATGTCCACCGTCGGCCCGCAGTCGGTGCGCGAGCAGGGCGAGATCCTGCGGCGCCTCGGCGCGCGCGTGGTGGACGCCCCGGTCACCGGCGGCGTCGCGCGCGCGAAGACGGGTGAGCTGGTGATTTTCACGGCGGGCGCCGAAGACGATGTGGCAGCTGCGAAGCCGGTGCTGGATGCGATGGGCCATGTGCGCGTGACCGGCACGCAGATCGGCGACGGGCAGAGCATCAAGGTGGTCAACCAGCACCTGTGCTCGGTTCACCTTGCGGCGGCTGCCGAGGCGCTGAATCTTGCGCGCTCGCTCGGCCTCGATCCGGCGGCCGTGCTGTCGCTGGTGGAGAAAGGCGCGGCCGGTTCGTGGATGCTGTCGGATCGCGGCCCGCGCATGTGCGCCGGCACCGACGTGCAGGTGACCAGCGCGATCAACATCTTCGTGAAAGACAGCGGGCTGGTGGCGGAGGCCGGGGCATCCTGCGGCGCGGAACTGCCGCTGCTGGGCGCTGCACATGAGCGCTTCAGGCAGGCGGCGGAGATGGGGCTGGGCCAGCGGGATGACAGCCGGGTGATTGAGACCTGGTTGTGAGCGGCGGCCCGGGCGTCAGGCGAAACATCGAAGACGCCGGATCCGTGCCTTGCCGTCCCCGCGCAGGCCGAGACCCATTCTCGCCAGTCCGCCAGATCCGTTCTGAGGTACGCGACGATGGATCCAGGCCTGCGTCGGGATAACGTTTTAAAGTGCGTTGGCCCCCATATTGTCGTCCCGGCGAAAGCCGGGACCCATCGTCGCTGACCCTGCAGCGCGGTTCCCACGGATCACGACTCTAGGCTCCCTGATCACCGCCACCCACCGCAAGCACCGAGCCGGTAATGTACGAAGCCTCATCCGAAGCGAGAAAGAGAATCGGGGCGACCTGCTCTTCAATCGTGCCGTAACGATGCATGTGGCTGGAGTCGATCGTCTGGTCGACGATGGCCTGATACCACGCCTCCTCCTGCGCCGAGGGCGGCGCGAGGTTGCGCGGAATCCTGCGTGGCGGCGCCTCGGTGCCGCCGGGGGCCGTGGCAACTACCCGTATCCCGCTGCCCGCGTGCTCCATCGCGAGTGACGCGGTCAGCGCATTCACCCCGCCCTTCGCGGCCGCATACGGCACGCGATGGATGCTGCGCGTGGCGATCGACGAAACGTTGACGATCGTTCCCTTCCCCTGCCCGAGCATGACGGGCAGCGCGGCGCGACAGCACCACAGCGTAGGGAACAGCGAACGGCGCACCTCGGCCTCGATCTGCGCTTCCTCGTAGTGCTCGAAAGGCTTCGCCCAGATCGTGCCGCCGACGTTGTTGATCAGGACGTCGATACGGCCAAAGCGCTCGACGGCCGTTCGCATCAGGGTCTCGGCGCCGGCATAGGTTTCGAGGTCGACGATGACGCTCTGTTGCGGGTGTCCGCTGGCGGCGATGCGCTCGCCGACCTCCGCCACCAGCGCCGAACGATCCGCCAGCACCACCTGCGCGCCCTCGGCGGCGCAGCCGAGGGCCACGCCCTCACCTATGCCCTGCGCCGCGCCCGTGACGACGACGACCTTTCCGCTGAAACGCATCCTCGTCATGGCTCAGGCCGCAACCGGGACTTCAGCACCGGCGATCGCCGGCGTGAATTTTTCGTAATAGAAATTGGCCGGTTTCAGTCCGACCTGCTGCAGCCAGCGGGTGACCGCCTCGACCATCGGCACCGGGCCGCACAGGTAGACGTCAACGTCGCCGTCATTCAGCCACGCGGGATCGATATGCGCGGTCACATAGCCTTTCCTGTCATGCGTGCTGCCGGCATCCGCCACGCAGGCGCGGTACGCAAAGTCATCCAGCTGCGATGCATAACCGTCGAGCAGGTCGCACAGGACGAGGTCCTCGTCATGCGTGACGCCATAGACGAGGCGGACAGGATGCGCCGATTGCTTGCGCTGGAGCGACTCCAGCATCGACAGGAAGGGCGCAATGCCGGTGCCGCCGGCGAGAAACAGCGCAGGCCGGCGAGGCTCGCGCAGGTAGAAGCTGCCGAACGGCCCGGTGAATGCCATGCGGTCGCCCGGCGAGGCCTCGTTGCGCAGATAGGAACTCATCAAGCCGCCCGGCACGCTGCGCAGCACGAACGACGCGAGCGGCGCGCCCGGGGCGGAGCTGAACGAATAGGAACGGGTTTCATCGGTCCCCGGCACAGCGATGTTCACATACTGGCCGGGCAAAAACTGCAGACTGTCCGGATCGTCGAGACGAATGTCGAGCTCCAGCGTGGAGGCGGACAGCAGGTCGACGCGTTCGACCACGCCTTCAAACAGCGTCGCCCGGGTCTTGCACGCGGCCGACGCCACCGGCAGGCGCACTACCATGTCGGATTGCGG
>CAYZXP010000047.1:8473-13636 GCA_964482415.1 uncultured Bifidobacterium sp.
ATTCATGGCGATTCTTTTTAATCAATCAAATGTGGTAAACGTCGATCAGCTGATTGATGTAGTCGTTCTTCAACACCACATACTTGCGCAGGATGACGGGCTCGGCGCCGGAGAAATCCAGCACGTAGCGCGACATGCCAAAGTAAGTCGCGGTGCTCTGGTAGCGATGCGACAGCGTGTGCCAGTTGAAACGCACGGTGGCCGTGGCGCCGTCCTGACGCTCGATCTCCACGTTCGCTATGTTGTGGCTGGTGCGCGTGTGCGGCGTGGTGGCGCTCGAGCGCTCGGTCTTGATGCGGAAGACGCGATCCTCGAGTCCTTGCCGGTTCGGGTAATAGATCAGCGAGATCTCGCGCTGCGGGTCGTCGGTCAGCCGATCGTCATCGTCCCACGACGGCATCCAGAACTCCGCGTCCGGGTGGTAGCACGCCAGCCATTCGTCCCATTGCTGGTCATCCAGCAGCCGCGCCTCGCGATACAGGAAGTCGCTCACCCGCTCGCGGTCAATCACCTGTGGCATGTCGATCACTTGCATGCGTCCTGCTCCTTCGCAATCGCCGTTTTCATCACGTCCATCCAGTAGCGGTGCTGCACCGTGTACAGCCCCTCGTCCTCGGTCCTGACGCCGCTCATCAGCGGCTTGAGGCCGATGTCCCTGGCCGCATCGTCCGGCCCGTCGATCCAGTGCATCGCGCCGCGCGACATGTCGTTCCACGGCAGCGCCGTGCCCCTGAAACCGAGCTGGCACGAACGGAACTCTTCGAGGTCATCCGGTGTAGCCATGCCGCTGACGTTGAAGAAATCTTCGTACTGGCGGATGCGGTGCGCGCGCGCCTCGGCCGGCTCGCCTTTGGGCGCGATGCAGTAGATCGTGACTTCGGTCTTGTCGACCGACAGCGGCCGGAGCAGGCGGATCTGCGAGCCGAACTGGTCCATCAGGTAGACGTTCGGATACAGGCACAGGTTGCGCGAGTGACGCACCATCCAGTCGGCGGTCGCCTCGCCGGATTTTTTGGCGAATTCGTCGCGCTTTGCAAAATTGGGACGGTCTTCCGGATTGGCCCACTTCGTCCACAGCAGGATGTGCCCGTGGTCGAACGCGTAGAAGCCGCCGCCCTGCTTGCCCCAGCTGCCGGCGTCCATCGCGCGGATCGGGTCGCCGGCATTCCGCTGCTTGCGCTGGCTGGTGGTCGCCGCATAGTTCCAGTGGACTGCCGACACGTGATAGCCATCGGCGCCGTTCTCTGCCTGCAGCTTCCAGTTGCCTTCAAAAGTGTAGGTCGACGAGCCGCGCAGCACTTCGAGGCCGTCATCGGACTGGTCGACGATCATGTCGATGATCCGCGCCGCCTCGCCGAGGAATTCCTTCAGCGGCTTGACGTCGGCTTCCAGGCTGCCGAACAGGAAGCCGCGATAGCTTTCGAAGCGGGCGATTTTTTTCAGGTCATGCGAGCCTTCCTTGTTGAAGCAGTCCGGATAGCCGGCGCCTTCGGGATCCTTCACCTTCAGCAGCTTGCCGCTGTTGTTGAAGGTCCAGCCGTGGAACGGGCAGGTATAGGTGGCCTTGTTGCCGCGCTTGAAGCGGCACAGCATCGCGCCGCGGTGTGTGCAGGCATTGATGAAGGCATTCAGCTCGCCCTGGCGGTTGCGGGCGATGACGATCGGCTGGCGGCCAATGTAGGTCGTAAGATAGTCATTGGCGTTCGGGACCTGGCTTTCGTGCGCGAGGTAGATCCAGTTCCCTTCGAAGATGTGCTTCATCTCCAGTTCGAACAAGGCCTCGTCGGTGAAGGCGCTGCGGTGCAATCGGTAGTCGCCGCTTTCCTTGTCCTCGACGAGAAGTTCATCGACGTTCGGTGCGGGTCGTGCAGCGGCGGGAATTATCGGGATCATGGCGCTCCTGTTCATTCTTGGCGGACAAATACATTCAGCCCCGGGGTCGTCAGGTATATAGTTCGGACTGTGACTGTTATTCGCAGCTTAAATAGGACAAACATGAGCGTCCAACACCGTTTTGGTATCTGCCAGATACCCGCGGAGTATTGAGATGGAGTTAAGGCACCTGCGCTATTTCCTGGCTGTGGCAGAAGAGCGCAACATCACGCGAGCCGCAGAAAAGCTGCACATAGCGCAACCGCCGCTGAGCCGGCAGATCCAGCAGCTGGAAGATTTACTGGGCGTCACCCTGTTTGTGCGGGGCTCGCGCCCGCTCGAGCTGACCGATGCCGGCCACCACTTTCGCAAGCATGCGGAACAGCTGATCACCCTGAGCAAGAACCTGATCGCAAGCACGCGCGACATCGGCAAGGTGGAAGCCAAGTTCACGCTGGCCTTCGTCGGGTCGACGCTGTACGGCTTGCTGCCCGAAGTGATCCGAAGGTTCAAGCATGCGCATCC
Source organism: uncultured Bifidobacterium sp. (assembly GCA_964482415.1). Taxonomy (GTDB): domain Bacteria; phylum Pseudomonadota; class Gammaproteobacteria; order Burkholderiales; family Burkholderiaceae_D; genus Pernthalerella. Next base: position 10,871 of record CAYZXP010000047.1, read on the forward strand.
GCAGGTGAACCTGTCGCTGGTCGAAATGACGACGCTGGAGCAGATGCACGCGCTGAAGGAAGGCGACATCGACGTCGGCGTCGGGCGCATTCGCCACGATGATCCGAATATCCGCCGCATCCTGTTGCGCGACGAACCGCTGGTGGCTGCGCTTCCGTCCGGACACCCGCTGGCCGGAACGGAGACGCTCACGCTGCAGGAGCTGGTGTCCGAGACACTGATCCTCTTTCCGAAGGCGCCGCGTCCGAATTTCACCGACCTGATCCTGCAGGCCTTCCATGACCGCGGGCTGACGCCCGACCGCACGATGGAAGCTCGGGAGATCCAGATCAGCCTCGGCCTGGTGGCCGCCGGCATGGGGGTGACGATCGCGCCCAAGAGCGTCCTCGGCATACAGCGCAGCGACGTCGTGTTCAAGCCCTTCAGTGATTCGCGGCTTTCGGCGCCGATACTGATCAATGTCCGGGCCGACGATGAATCAGTCTACATCCGCTCGCTGCTCGACCAGATCTACGCGCTCTATCGCGAAGAAGGCATTCCGCACTACGAGGAAAATTTCTGACGGACGAGTGCCGGTCAGCGAAGGCGCAGCAACGCTGCTGCGTCTGGCCGATCCCGGATTCGCTGGCAAAGATCGCAGGCGGGCGCGTCAATCCGGTTGGTCGCCGCTCGAAATGTGACCGGTTTCGGCAAGAAACGCTTTCAGGACCACCGGAAATTCCCTTTTGATTTCATCTGCCTTGCACCGCCCGTTGTCATCGGTGCCGGCCTCGCAGACCTTCAGCCCCCAATCGTCGGCGGCATCGTAAAGCTCGAGCATGGTTTTCCATCCGTCGGCAAGTTCACCCACCAGCGCCTTGTTGGCCACATACGCTGCAAGGAATGGATTGGCCGGGGTTCGCTCGGATTCCTTGAACCACTCTGCCATCACAGCGAGATTTTTCCTGTGGACCGGCACATATTTCGGATGGCGAGTCACGTCAACAACTGTCGTGCCTTCGAGTTGCAGAATGCGCGCCGGAGCGAAGCTGCAGGCGTAGCAACCGAATTGATAAAGAAAGCGGTTGTCGTAACTGTGAATTACATACTGCCCGTCGCCGACCGGATCGGTGGCCTCGATGGCGCCACCATCAAAATGACCCAAGTCAACCTCCGTCCACGTCTTGCCTGAAGCGTCGCTCGTCAGCACCTTCACTTCACTGCAGCAGTGCGCGCCGAATGTGAATGAAGAGATCAGCACTTCCGGGTAGGGATTGGCATGGTCCAGCTGCACGAGCTGCACGAGAGCCGATGGCTGCTGGCTTGTCTCGACGCCTGCCAGTTGCCCGACGACCGTCCCGTCAACTGTGACCGTGACCACCGGCTGGAACGTTGTCTCGCCATCCGGGTCCTTCAGTTCTTTCACTTCAACCCGGGTACCCACGGAACTCCGGTGGCCGTGCCCGCTGACAGCCACGTCGGCAGAGATCATCTGAACCACATCGGCCTGTGCGCTATCAGCCCAAGCGACCGACAGGATCGAGAAAAAAGCAAAAAGCGCGTGACCAATCTTTAACACGGTATTCCCCCACGCGAGACGCGAGCCACCTGGCGGCTCACGGCGAAATCTGGCTGTCGCGCTGGCATCGTTCACTGACGCAGGCGCAGCCGGTTAATTATGAAATTTAAGACAGAATGAGAACATAAAACAGGCACGGACGCGAGCCGTGGCTGCGGCGCGCTGCTGTGGGAAGACCTGCCGACCGGCTGGCCTGCCGGATTTTCTGAAATCAGGGAAGCCAATAGCGGCTGGCCACCAGGGCCAGCCGAAAGGATTGCTCACATCGCCCGGCGAACCTTTGATGGCCGCTGTTCAGGCAGGCGCACGGTGAAGAGAAGTGGCGTATGCCGGACCATCGCCGGCAAATTGGCCTGCGCGTCAGTACCTGTGAGCGAAGCCAGCCGGGCTGTGCCCGGCTGCTGGAGGTTCCGCTTTCCTGCTGCTATCGCACCGGTATCATCAGGTGCTGGTAAGGCGTGCCCGGCCACATCACGTAAGGCGTCGACGTATCCGGCTGTGCATCCTTCGGGTACATGTCGTAAAACTCCTGCGCTGCGCCCACAATCATCACGTGCGGCCCGGTCTTGACCCAATGGTTGTTCGCCGTCGGCTGGGTCGCATGCGGATCGGTGTTGCTCGCATCGGTGCCGCCGGCCAGCATGTACATGAAGCCCACCTTGCCCTGCTGCGGCGGCTTCTTCGTCATCCATGCGCTGGCCCATTCCATTGCCACCTTGTCCAGGCACATCGGGTCGGGTCCGGGCGTCGTCGGGTTGTCCGGCATGCAGGTAAACGCATTCGTGCCCGGCCGCAGGGTCCGCATTTTTCCATCGGCGCCCATGACGACGATCGTGGCCTTTTTTGCCACGCTGGGCGGCGCCGCCTGCATGGCGCTGCTGATCAGCTTTGCGTCGTCGCCGCCGGCGGCCGAAGCGCCCGCACTGGATGCGCCGGCGCTGTCGGCCGGGGTCGGGTCCGACGGGTATGGCTGCGCTTGCGCGAACGCAGCGGCGATCGCCAGCAATGCTGCCAGCCCGCATGCGACTCTGTTGCTGTCCATGATGCCTCCTGATCCTCGATGGGTACGATGGGTACGATCGGTAAGACTTACTTGCCAGCCCGCGAAAGCGCCGTCGCATCGCCGTCATCCGCCGACGGACGACGGCGATTGGCGCTTCGCTCGGCACGGACACCAGCAACAAGCATTCCCGCTGGCGGTGAGCGCG
>CAYZXP010000047.1:13736-18475 GCA_964482415.1 uncultured Bifidobacterium sp.
CGCCGCCGGTCAGCGAGTAATCATCGGGCAGCCTCAGTAACGCAGCTTGAATCGCTGGCGCAGGTCGTCGATCTCGGCCTCGCCCAGCGGATCGGCAGCGCGCCCGGACAGCAGCCACAGCCGGGCCGTCTCCTCGAGCTCTTCCAGCAGCGCCATGGCGGCCGCCAGCGAGCCGTGCCAGACATTCGGCCCCAGCCGGTCCATCATCAGCGCGCGCAGCGGTTTGCCTTCGGCGATGCCGGACTCGATCATGCGTGCAGCGGTTGCCGCCATCTCGGGATCACCGGGCCGGTGATAAGGTACGAGCGGCACATGCCCGACCTTCATCACGTAATAAGGGGTCAGCGGCGGCAGGATATCGTCAGGCCGCCATACGCCGGCCAGGCTGAGCGCGACCAGATGCGTCGAGTGCGTGTGTATGACGCAGCGTGCCTCCGGATCGGCGCGATAAATTGCCTGATGCAGGGACAAGGTCTTGCTGGCCGGCTGGCCGCTGAGCTGCACTCCCTGCAAGTTCACGAAAGCGATCTGCTCGGGCGACAGGAAGCCCAGGCAGGCATCGGTGGGCGTGATCAGGAAACCGTCGTCCGTACGCATGCTGATGTTGCCTGCGGTCGAATGGGCGTAGCCCCGCTCGAACAGGGAACGACCGACCCGGCAAATCTCCTGTCGCAGCGGCGCAAGCGTGATGTCAGCGACGCTCATGGCAGTCGCGCACAGTCCATGGCCAGCGCTTTGCTGAAGAAATCTTCGGTGCCGAAATTGCCGGACTTGAGGGCCAGCAGCACATGCGCCGGGCGCTCGAGCAGCGGCGGGCCGACCTGGCCGGATGTCCACGGCACGCCGGGGTCGATCGCCTCACCGATTTTCAATGAACTGACGCCGAGCGCATTCACCACCGCACCCGAAGTCTCGCCGCCGGCGATGACGAAGCGGCGCACCTGCTGCGCAAGCAGACCGCGCGCGATTTCGGCGAAACTGCGTTCAAGCGCCTCGCCAAGCGCGCTGGCGCCGAATTCCTTTTGCAGAGCGGCGACTTCATCGGGCGGCGAGGTCGCATAGATCAGGCTGGTCTCACGCTGTCCGGCATGCCATTCGAGCGCCATGGCGACGACAGGTTTCCCCGCGGCGACGTCACGCGCATTGATTTTCAGCGCGGGCTTGCCGGAACGAAGCCAGTGGCCGACCTGCGCATTGGTCGCCAGCGAGCAGGAGCCGGAAAGAACGACCGCCCTGCCCTCTGCCGCAGGCAATCTCGCCGCATGGGCATGCGACTGAACCCATCCGCGCTCGAGGTAAGCGGCGGCCAGTCCGAGTGCGAGGCCGGAGCCGGCCGTGACCAGCGGCAGGTCGGCGAACGCCTTCCCCAGCACGATCAGGTCGTCATTGGTGATGGCGTCGGCAATGTCGATCATGCCGGCCGGCGCTTTCCGCGCGGCCTCGACTTTGTTTGCGACCACGTCCTTCAGGGCCGGGGCTCCCTTGCGGACCAGCGCATGTTCCAGCAGGCCGACCTTGCAGCGGCTTTGCGCCTGCAGCACGCGCACCAGGTTGGCATCGCGCATCGGCGTCAGCGGGTGGTCGCGCATTCCCGAGTCGGACAGCAACACGTCGCCGACGAACAGATGCCCCTTGAAGATGGTCCGCTGGTTCTCCGGGAAGGCCGGGCACGCGATCGTGTAAGGCGTTCCAAGCGCCTGCATCAGCGCATCGGTCACGGGCCCGATGTTGCCTTCGGCCGTGGAGTCAAACGTGGAGCAATATTTGAAATACGTGCGCCTGAAGCCGCGGCTTTGCAGCCAGCGCAGCGCGTCGAGCGACTCGCGCACCGCGTCTGCCGCGGCAATCGTCCGGGTTTTCAGCGCGATCACGACGGCATCGACATCCCCCGTATCGACCGACGCATCGGGCACGCCAATAATCTGCACGGTGCGCAGGCCGGCGCGCACCAGCATGCTTGCCACGTCCGTTGCGCCGGTGTGGTCGTCGGCAATAACGCCCAGAACGCCAGACTTTCTTTCACTAACCGCCAATTTCAACGCCTCCCCAGGTTCGCGCCCCGGCGACCGGCCGGCGGCATCACATCGTTTTGTTCTTAATATCATTGATGCGAGGTCGGTGGCAATTAACGGCGCAGGCATGGACACGCGCCTGGAGCAGCGCAATATCGCACGCGCCAGGCTGGGCCGCCCTCGCGAAACCGCCCGAACTGCGCTGAAGAATGAATCCCGAAGTGCGGGCTGTTTTCCGCGACGCCACATCACCGGCGCCCGCATCGACGCCGGCCTGCGCACGATGCGCTTCTGGGCATCCATTCCTGCTTGCCTTAGAATCAACTTCACAATTTTCGAACAGACCGGGAGACCTGATGGGTGACCATGACCATGACCACGACGACCATGACCACGGGCATGGCTCGCACCTGAGCGAAGTGCAGCGACGGGTTCGCGCGCTGGAGACCATCCTGACTGAGAAGGGCTATCTCGATCCGGCGGCAGTGGACGAGATCGTTGAACACTTCGAGACCCGGGTCGGCCCGCACATTGGCGCGCAAGTCGTTGCCCGTGCCTGGGTTGACGAAGGCTTCAAGGCTGCGTTGCTGAAGGATGCCACGCGAGCGATCGTCGACAGCGGCATTGTCGACAAGATGGGCGACCATCTGATCGCCGTTGAGAACACGGCGGACATGCACAACATGGTGGTCTGTACGCTGTGCTCCTGCTATCCGTGGGACGTGCTGGGACTGCCGCCGGTCTGGTACAAATCCGCGCCCTATCGCTCCCGCGTCGTGCGGGAGCCGCGCAGCGTGCTTGCCGACTTTGGCGTGACGCTGCCCGCGTCGACAAAAATTCGCGTCTGGGACTCGACGGCCGAAACCCGCTACATCGTCGTGCCGCAACGTCCGGCAGGCACGGAGGGCTGGTCCGAGGAACAGCTGGCGACACGGGTCACGCGGGACAGCATGATCGGCACCGGGCTGTCGCTTCCGGCTGCGGAGCAAGGGTCATGAACGGCATTCACGACATGGGCGGCATGCACGGTTTCGGCAAGGTCGTGCCGGAAACCGATGAGCCCGTCTTCCACGGCGAATGGGAAGGCCGGGTCGTCGGCCTGCAGCGCGCGCTGCTGTACACGCGCGCCTTCAACATCGACATGTTCCGGGATGCGCAGGAGCGGCTTCCTGCAGATATCTACCTGCGTGCGTCTTATTACGACCGGTGGCTGCTCGCCCTGGCGAAATGCTCGGCAGAGAAAGGACTGGTGGGTACCGACGAGCTGGAGGCCGGGCATGCGTTGCGGGCCGGGCCGGCGGTTTCCCGCGTGATGAAAAAGGACGATGCGGCGGCAGGCTTCATCCGGGCGCCGTTCGGCCGCCCGGTCACGCGCAATGCCCGCTTCCGCGCAGGGGACAAGGTGCGGACCATCAACGAGCACCCGGAGGGCCATACCCGCCTGCCCCGCTACGCGCGCGACAAGGTCGGCACGATCGCCGCCGTGGTCGGCTTTCATGTTTATCCGGACACGGTGGTCGCGGGCAAAGGCGACGATCCGCAGTGGCTGTACACCGTGGAATTCACCGGCAACGAACTGTGGGGGCATGACGCGGATCCTTCGCTCGTCGTGTCGGTGGAAGCATTCGAACCTTATCTGGAAGCGCTTTGAGATGACGCTGAAGACTCCGTCGACGACGGCACTGCCGGAGGCGCTGGCCGGCATTCCGACAAACCAGCAAGAACCGACCTTCAATGAACCGTGGGAGGCACAGGCCTTCGCGATCACGGTGGCCATGCATCGTCGCGGCGCGTTCAGCTGGAATGAATGGGCCGAAGCCCTGGGCGAGCAGATCAGGCTGGCGCAAGCCGGCGGCGATCCTGATCTCGGGACCACGTACTACCTGCACTGGCTGGCCGCCCTGGAAAAACTGGTGCAGCGCAAGGGGATTGCAGACCAAGGCACGCTGAACCTGTATCAGGAAGCCTGGCACAGGGCAGCCCACAGGACGCCGCATGGGGATCCGATCGAGTTGTTGCCGGAGGACCTTGATGACGGCCATGCGGGTGGCGACCCGCATGGCGACCCGCATCGCGCTCGCTGATAACAGCGTTTGCAAAACGAATAAGCGCCTGTCTCGTCAGGTCGATCGCAAGGCGACAGCACCGCAGCCGGTAAAAACGGTGGGCACGGGCGGAGTTTGGAATTACGGCAGCTTGCTTGCTGCCTGCCCGCGGCCTGACCAGACAGGCTCCAGGCGACAAGCAGTCAGATAATTAACCAGAGCAATCCAGTCGCACCGCTGCGCCTTCCATCAGCAAAGCTGTGCCGGCTTCCCAGCGTACATGGAGAGCGCAAAAGATGATCAATGCAGAAGAAGGATTGCGCGGCTATGCGCGAATGATCAACCGGCTCGATTCGGCGGAACTTGAGCCGTTGCTGGCAAACGATTTCACTTATGAATCGCAAACGGTGATTACGCCGGTTTCATCGAAAGCGGCTTTTCTCGAGTACATCAACGAGAAGCTTGCGGCGATCCGAAACAGCGGCTCCAGAGTCTGGGCAGAAATGGGCTGGCTTGATTATGGCTTCCCCGGCCCCTGCGTCATTGTCGCCCAGGGAACCAAGGACAATCTTGTAGCGCTTGTGCTTGCAAAGATCCGGGATGATCAATTGCTCCGACTCGACATGTGCGTTGTTCCTCCTCCATCCTCCGCTCGACGCAGCGGCGAATACCCGGGTCTCGC
>CAYZXP010000048.1:0-17437 GCA_964482415.1 uncultured Bifidobacterium sp.
GGACCTGGCTGATCACCGCCTACCTGCTGATCGCCGTGATGCCGGTTCTCGCTGGCGCGATCACGATGACCCTGACCGACCGTCACTTCGGCACCTCGTTCTTCAGCGCAGCTGGCGGCGGTGACCCGGTGATGTACCAGCACATCTTCTGGTTCTTCGGTCACCCGGAGGTCTACATCATGATTCTGCCGGCGTTCGGCATCATCTCGCAGATCATCCCGGCCTTCGCACGCAAGCAGCTGTTCGGCTACGCTTCGATGGTGTACGCAACCGCGTCGATCGCGATCCTGTCGTTCATCGTCTGGGCGCACCACATGTTCGCCACCGGTATGCCGGTGACCTCGCAGCTGTTCTTCATGTACGCAACCATGCTGATCGCAGTGCCGACCGGCGTGAAAGTGTTCAACTGGATCGCTACGATGTGGCAAGGTTCGATGACCTTCGAGTCCCCGATGCTGTGGGCTGTCGGCTTCATCTTCGTGTTCACCATGGGCGGCTTCACTGGCCTGATCTGTGCGATCACCCCGGTCGACATCCAGCTGCAGGACACCTACTACGTCGTGGCGCACTTCCACTACGTGCTGGTGGCAGGCTCGCTGTTCGCGCTGTTCGCAGGCTTCTACTACTGGGGCCCGAAGTGGACCGGCTTCATGTACAACGAGTCGCGCGGCAAGTTCCACTTCTGGAACTCGATCATCTGGTTCAACGTGACGTTCTTCCCGATGCACTTCGTGGGTCTGGCCGGCATGCCGCGTCGCTACGCTGACTATGCAGCCCAGTTCACGGACTTCAACATGATCGCGACCATCGGCGCGTTCGGTTTCGGCCTGAGCCAGGTGTACTTCCTGCTGTTCGTCGTGATCCCGTCGATCCGCGGCGGCGAGAAGGCAGCGGCCAAGCCGTGGGAAGGCGCGGAAGGCCTCGAGTGGACCGTGCCGAGCCCGGCGCCGTTCCACACGTTCGAAGTCCCGCCGACCGTCAAGTAATCGGCTACCGAGGTAGCAAGCCGGCGGCTCGCGCCGCCGGCGGGAATGGAAACATGTCAGACAAGAAAAGCTCCGCAAATCTTCGCACCGCACTGGTTCTGCTGTCGGTGGCCGTCGTCTTCTTCATCGGCGTGTTCATCAAGCACACCGTGCTGAAGTAAGGGTGGCGGAATGAGCGGTACCGAGCAGTCGCGCGAGCAGCGCAAGTCACGGCGCAACACCCGCATGCTGGGCAAGCTGGCCGTGATCGCGCTGCTGATGTTCGGCTTCGGTTACTCGCTGGTGCCGCTGTACAAGAAGATCTGCGAGCTTACCGGCATCAACGTGCTGGCCGTGCAGGAGACGCTGGGCCCGAAAAAGGGCAACACGCAAGTGGACACCAGCCGGCTGATCACGGTGGAGTTCGACGCAAACACCAGCGGGCCGTTGCGGTTCAAGCCGGCGGTGGCCAGCCTGCAGGTTCATCCGGGCGAGATGGCACAGGTGGTGTATGACGTGGTGAACACGCAGGATCGCAGTGTCAACGCCCAGGCGATCCCGAGCTATGCGCCACAGGAAGCGGCGAAGCACTTCGAAAAACTGGAGTGCTTCTGCTTCAAGCAGCAGACGCTGGGCCCGAAGGAAGCGCGGCAGATGCCGGTGAGCTTCTACATCGACCCGGCGCTGCCGAAGAATGTGAAGACAATCACCTTGTCCTACACTTTCTTCGAGGTGGGGCTGAAGGGCAAATCGAGCTGAGGCAAGCGTGGAAGATCTGAAAGCAGCGGCGCAACGAAAAATGTCGTTCGGCGCGACGGTGAAGGCAGTGATGTGGTCGTTTTTCGGCGTGCGCAAGAAAAGCGCGTATGAATCGGACACGCAGAAGCTGAATCCGCTGCACGTGATCATCGCAGGCATCCTTGCTGCGCTGTTGTTCGTGCTGGGGCTGTTGATGTTGGTGAAGATGGTAGTCGCTCAATAATTTTTATATATCGTAATCAGGGGAAGTAGATGAGTACACAACAAGGCAACGCGCCCTACTATTTCGTTCCCGGACCGTCCAAGTGGCCGGTGCTGATGGGTGCTGCATTGCTGGTCGTGATGGCAGGCGCGTCCGCGTGGGTCAACGACGTCAGCTGGGGCAAGCCGGTCAATATCGCCGGTATCATCGCGGCGCTGTTCGTGCTGTACGGCTGGTTTGGCGACGCGATTGCCGAATCGGAAGGCGGCCTGTACAGCCAGCGCATCGACACCTCGTATCGCTGGAGCATGGGCTGGTTCATCTTCTCCGAAGTGATGTTCTTCGGCGCCTTCTTCGGCGCGCTGTTCTACGCACGTGCGATCACGATGCCGTGGCTGGCCGACCTCGACCACAAGCTGCTGTGGCCTGACTTCGCCGGCGTCTGGGGCAACATCGGCCCGGCCGGCCTGGTCGAGAAGTTCGAGACCATGGGTCCGTTCCCGATCCCGACGATCAACACCGCGCTGCTGCTGACCTCGGGCGTGACGCTGACCATCTCGCACCACGCGCTGCGCGAAAACCAGCGCGGCAAGACCGCGTTCTGGCTGCTTGCCACCATCGTTTTGGGCGCAGTGTTCATGGGCTTCCAGGCTTACGAATACATGCACGCCTACAGCGAACTGAACCTGAAGCTGACCTCGGGCATCTACGGTTCGACCTTCTTCATGCTGACCGGCTTCCATGGCTTCCACGTGACCATGGGCGGCATCATGCTGGCCGTCGTGCTGTATCGCCTGATGAAGGGCCACTTCACGCCCGAGCATCACTTCGCCTTCGAAGGCGCTGCCTGGTACTGGCACTTCGTCGACGTCGTCTGGCTCGGCCTGTACGTTGTCGTGTACTGGATGTAATCATCCGGCAGACGAAAAAAATGCCGCACTTCGGTGCGGCATTTTTGTTTGGGGCAGTCGGTATCAGTAGATGATGCCGGTCGGCTGAATCCAGCCGAGGCGGTAGGCGACGAGCAACAGCACGAACAGCATTACCGAAAAGCCCACGCGCAGCGCCAGCGCCTGTACGGTACGATTGCTGCGGCCCTTGTCGCGCATCAGGAAGACAAAGGCGGAGCCGAGGCTGGCGAGGATCAGGACGAAGGCGACGGCCACGAGTATTTTCATCAGGTTTCCCGGCTGGCCGACTGGCAGCGCCGGCGGTTTGAAATAAAGCAGCGATTGTAATGCGATTGACCTTCCGATTCCGATGGATCCCCTTCATCGCCGCCTTCGCGGTGGCGGCCGTTGGCGTCTCGCTGGGCAACTGGCAGGAGCGCCGCGCCGCACAGAAGCTCGAACTGCAGCGGCAGATCACCGAGCGCGCCGCACTGGCACCGCTGCGGGCAGCGTCCGTCGCCCCGGGCCAGCGGCCTGACGAATTCCGCCGCATCGTCGCTGACGGCGAGTTCATCGCCGACTGGCCGCTTTACCTGGAGAACCGGCCACTCGACGGACGCGCCGGCTTTTACCTGCTGATGCCCTTCCGGCTCAAGGGAAGCGAGCAGGTCGTGCTGGTGCAGCGGGGCTGGTTTGCGCGCGACGCGCGCGATCGCACGCACATCCCGGCGATACCGACACCGGCCGGACTGCAGCAGATTGAAGGGCGCGTGCGCGCCGACATCGGGCAGCTGATGCAACTCGGCCAGCAAGCGGCGCCGGCCCCCGGCGCGATCCTGCAGAACCTCGACCTGCAGGCTTTTGCGGCGGCCAGCAAGCAACCGGTCCACGCTTTTATAATCGAGCAGTCCAGCGACACCCGTGACGGCCTGCGGCGTGACTGGCCACAGCCCTCTTTTGGCATCGACACCCACCGCGGCTATGCGTTCCAGTGGTATGCGCTCGCCACGGCCGCCATGCTGTTCTTCGTCATTACCGGATTCAAACGTGCAAGCAAGTGAAGTGAAACAAGCCAAGCCCGCCAAGCGCGGCAACTGGATGCTGTTCCTGGTCATCGCGGTCTGCGCGGCACCGGTCATCCTGTCCTACCTGACGTATTACGTGATCAAGCCGGAGCGCCGCAACAATTACGGCGCGCTGATTGATCCGCGCCAGCACCCTATTCCTGATCTCCGCTCGGCATCGCTCGAAGGCAAGCCCGCCACGCTGAATGACTTCAACGGCAAGTGGATCCTGCTGCAGGCCGATGCCGGTGCCTGCGACCAGCGTTGCACCGACAAGCTGTACTACCAGCGCCAGCTGCGCCTGACGCAGGGCAAGGAGCGCGATCGCATCGAGCGCGTCTGGCTGGTGACTGATGACGCACCGCTGTCGACTGCGCTGATGAAGGAATACGACGGTACGCGCATCCTGCGCGTCGACCCGAAGAAGCTGGCGGCCTGGCTGCCGGTCGATGCCGGAACGGCGGTCGAAGATCACCTGTTCGTGATCGACCCGCTTGGCAACCTGATGATGCGTTTCCCGAAGAACCCGGACTACAACAAGGTGAAAAAAGACATCACCAAGTTGCTGAAGGCATCGGGCATAGGCTGACACCATGCTGTTCGTACTGGCCATCAAGGCGCTGCTGCTGGCGACCATACCGCTGACCCTGGTCTATCTCGCCCGCGGCACCGACCGTTATCGCAAACTCGCCTGGACGATGGTGTTCTTCACCTTCGACCTGATCGTTTTCGGCGCCTTCACGCGCCTGACTGACTCCGGCCTTGGCTGTCCGGACTGGCCGGGCTGCTACGGCGAGGCCAATCCCTTCCTCGCACACGCCGACATCAGCGCGGCCGAAGCCGCGTTGCCCGGCGGCCCCGTGACCGTGTTCAAGGCGTGGATCGAGATGATCCATCGTTACCTTGCAATGGGCGTCGGCGTGCTGATCATTGCGTCGCTCGTCGTCGCCGTGCGCCTGTGGCGGCGCGAGCGGCTGTCGCGCTACCATCCGGCGTTGCCGGCGCTGTTGCTGCTGTGGGTCTGCGTGCAAGGCGCGTTCGGCGCCTGGACCGTCACGCTGAAATTGCAGCCCGTGATCGTGACTACGCACCTGCTGCTGGGCATTGGCCTGCTGGCCCTGCTTGCCTGGCACGCTGCACGGCAGGCGCCGGCGGTCGCCTTGAGCACGGCTGCCGCTTCGCTGCGGCTGCCTGCGGCGATTGCGCTGGCAGTCACCTTTTTGCAGGTTGCGTTCGGCGGCTGGGTGAGCACAAACTACGCAGCGCTGGCCTGCGGCGGATTTCCGTTGTGCCAGGGCGCCTGGGTTCCGGAGCTGGACTTTGCGCACGGCTTCTCGCTGTGGCGCCAGCTCGGCATGACGCATGCCGGCGATTTTCTGCCGTTCAGCGCGCTCGTTACCGTGCACTGGGTGCACCGCTGCTTTGCCATTGCGGTGGTCGCGCTGGTGGGCTTCGTCGCATGGCGAGCAGCACAGCTGCCGGGTGCGAACCGTCTCGGGCGCGGCTTGCTGTTGCTGATCCTGTTGCAGTTTTTTTCAGGCATCGCTACCGTCGCGCTCGACTGGCCGCTGGCGCTCGCGGTGCTGCACAACGCCGGCGCGGCGCTCTCGATCCTGCTGCTGACCGTGTTAAACTTCCGCCTCGCCTCTGGCGCGGCAAACAAGGCGGCGGAGTCCCACCCGTCCCCGATTCCTGCGTGAGATAGAACATCATGACCGCACTCTCAGTGCAGCCCGGCCGTATTGCCCAGTATTGGGCCCTGACCAAGCCGCGCGTCACCCAACTCGCTGTTTTCTGTGCCGTGATCGGCATGTTCCTCGCTACCCCCGGTTTGCCCGACTGGCAAGTGCTGGTGGCCGCGACCATTGGCATCTGGCTGCTCGCCGGCGCTGCATTTGCGGTCAACTGTCTGGTCGAGCGCGAGATCGATTCGCGCATGGCGCGCACCGCCCGCCGCCCGCTCGCGCGCGGCGAGATCACCGTGCCGCAGACGCTCGCCTTTTCGGGCGCGATCGGCGGCATCGGCATGTGGGTGCTGTACAACTTCGTCAATCCGCTGACGATGTGGCTCACCTTTGCGACCTTCGTCGGCTACGCGGTGATCTACACCATCGTGCTCAAGCCCGCCACGCCGCAGAACATCGTCATCGGCGGCCTGTCGGGCGCGATGCCGCCGGCGCTGGGCTGGGCAGCGATCGCCAATGACGTGCCAATGCAAGCCTGGCTGCTGGTGCTGATCATCTTCATCTGGACGCCGCCGCATTTCTGGGTGCTGGCAATGTATCGCCGCGACGACTATGCACGTTCCGGCCTGCCGATGCTGCCGATCACGCACGGCACCGAATTCACCGGCTTCCATGTCTGGCTCTACACGATCGCACTGTTCGCCACGTCGCTGCTGCCCTTCGCGGTGCGCATGAGCGGCCCGGTTTACCTGGCCGCGGCCGTCGTGCTGGGCGCGATCTACCTGCGCTATTCGTGGCGCGTCTGGCGCAATTACAACGACCTGCTGGCGCGCAAGGCATTCACCTATTCGATCATCTACCTGTCGCTGCTGTTTGCCGCGCTGCTGGTTGACCACTACATTCCGTATACCCGATGAGCGTTCGCAAACTGCTGGCCGTGCTCGGCTGCGTGCTGGCGCTGGCCGCCTGCGACGGCAAGCCGCCGGTGCCGAAGGCCGCTTTCGCGTCGACTGACATCACCGGTCTCAACTATGGCCAGTCGTTCGAGCTGACCGACCATACCGGGCAGCGCCGCACCCTCGCCGACTACAAGGGCAAGGTGGTGGTAGTGTTCTTTGGCTACACGCATTGCCCGGATGTCTGTCCGACTACGCTGGCCGAGATGGCGCAGATCAGGAAGCAGCTCGGGCCGGATGGCGACAAGCTGCAAGTGCTGTTCATTACGCTTGATCCCGAGCGCGACACGCAGGAAGCGCTGGCCGGTTTCGTGCCGGCGTTCGACCCCGGCTTCGTCGCGCTGCGCGGCGACGCGGCGCAGACGCAAAAGGTTGCGGCCGATTTCAAGGTGTTCATGCAGAAGGTGAAGGCGAAAGACAGCGAGGCCTACACCATCGACCACACCGCGGCCACCTATGTCTTCGACCCGCAGGGGCGCGTACGGCTGTTCGTCCGGCACGGCCAGGATACGGCGGCGGTATTGAAGGATATCCGGCAGCTGATCGCCGGCGCCTGACGGCGCCCCCCAACGCTGCGCCAGCCAGCGGCAGGCCTGAAAAAAAAAGAGCGTCCCGCAGAGGACGCTCTTTTGCCATTCCGGCAGCGTGAAGCCTGCGCTTACGCGTATTCCGCTAGTGCCGCCTTCATTTTCTTCATCGCCGCGACCTCGATCTGGCGAATGCGCTCGGCCGACACGCCGAACTCGGCGGCCAGTTCGTGCAGCGTCGCGCCGGAGCCGTCGTCGCTGGCCAGCCAGCGCGATTCGACGATGCGGCGCGAACGCGCGTCCAGCTGCGACAGCGCGGCCTCCAGGCCTTCCGATTGCAGGCGGTCGTACTGGCGCGCTTCCAGCACCTTCAGCGGCTCCGAGTGCTCGGACGACAGGTAGGCGATCGGCGCGAACTTCGCGTCATCGTCATCATCGTTCGGCGCGTCGAGCGCGATGTCGCGGCCGTACATGCGCGTTTCCATCTCGATGACCTCTTCGCGCTTGACGTTCAGCGACTGCGCGAGTTCATCGACCTGCTCCGGCGACATCGCATCGAGGCCGGTCTTGTGGCTGCGCAGGTTGAAGAACAGCTTGCGCTGCGCCTTCGTGGTCGCCAGCTTCACCACGCGCCAGTTGCGCAGGATGAATTCGTGGATCTCCGCCTTGATCCAGTGGATCGCGTAGGACACGAGGCGCACGCCCTGCTCGGGGTCGAAACGCTTGACGGCCTTCATCAGGCCAATGTTCCCTTCCTGGATCAGGTCGGCATGCGGCAGGCCGTAACCAAGGTAGCCGCGCGCGATCGAAACGACCAGACGCAGGTGCGACATCACCAGCTGCTGAGCCGCGGCGAGGTCGCCTTCATCGCGCAGCTTGCGCGCGAGCGTGGACTCTTCCTCCTGCGACAGCAGCGGCAGCCGGTTAATGGTGGAAATGTAGGCATCCAGATTGCCGACATTCGCGGAAAAACCGGGAACGAGTGCCTGGCGACCGGCCGGCACAAGGGCAGACGATGCGGACATAGCAGTCATTGTTTCTCCTGGGTTGGACTTTTGCGGATGCATCCGCCGCAGCGGAAGACCCTTACGGATCCAATATTAGCACTCTCAAATGGAGAGTGCTAATCGCTTACAAATGTAACATTTGGGCCGAGGAGCCGGCTTGCCGGAATTGAAACGGCCTGCCGGTTCGGCATGAGGCGCTCGGCCGCCGCGGACGGGCGGCCGGTGAAGAAATGGCAGGACTGGCGGGGCGCGTCAGGCGGCGATCCGCAGCGCCCGTCGGACCGAGAGTGCGGCGCCGAGCACGCCCAGCAGGGTGCTGGCGGCCAGCAGCACGGCGATCGAGGCCGGATCCAGCGGCGCCAGCAGGAAGCGCGAGCCGTACAGCTTCGCCAGTTCGCCGACCGAGGTGTTGAGCATCAGCAGTCCGCCGGCCACCGCCAGCAGCGCGATGCCGCCGGCGCACAGGCCCAGCAATCCGCCCATGTAGTAAAACGGACGCGACACATAGGCGTCGGTGGCGCCCACCAGCCGCATCACGCCGATCTCTTCCTGCTGCGTGACCACCTGCAGCCGGATCGTGTTGAACACCACCGCCAGCACCACGCCACACAGGGTGCCGGCCAGCAGCAGCAGCACGTTGGCCGCCAGCTCAAGCAATGCGGCCAGGCGTTTGACCCAGGCCGCATCCAGCTGCACTGTCTCGACGCCGTCGAGCTTCTCAAGGGCGCCGGCGAGTTGTTCGATACGGGCCGGGCTTGCTGCCTGTTCGCTGCCGCCGATGCGCACCACATAGGCGTCCGGCAGCGGGTTGCTGCCCAGCGCCTCGACTACCTCGCCGAGGCCGGCACGCGATTTCATCGTCGCCAGCGCTTTCTCGCGATCGACGAATTCCAGTTTCACCGGCACGCCGGCGCGGCGCGCGGCATCCCGAATCTCGCCGCCGACGGCTTGCACGCGTTCGCGCCCTGCGCCGCTGGTCATGAAGATGCTGATCTCCGGGTCGACTGCGAGATCGCGCGATACCGGGCGCAGGTTCTCCAGCAGCGTCAGCCCCGCCAGCGGCAGGATCAGCGCCAGCGAAATCACGAGCACGTTGAAGCCGAAGCTGCCCGGGGTCTTGCGGATGCGCGCGAAGGCGGCCGCCAGCGCGAGCCAGTGTTCCCTCAGCCAGTTCATGCGCCCACCTCGCTTTCGGCGTCACGCATGGCACTCACGCGGCCGCGCTCGAGCTGCACCACGCGGTCTGCGTTCTGCAGCAGCCGTTCGTCGTGCGTGGAAATAATGCAGGTCGCACCTGCGGAATTGAAAGCCTGCAGCATGTCGATGACCAGTTTGCCGCTGGCGCGGTCGAGGTTGGCGGTGGGTTCGTCGGCGAGGATGATGCGCGGACGGTGCACGATCGCACGGGCGATCGACACGCGCTGCTGCTCGCCGCCGGACAGCGCCTGCGGCTGCAGGCCGGCCTTGTCGCCCAGCCCGACGCGGTCGAGCGCGACGCGTGCGCGCTGCTCCGCTTCTTTTACGGCCGAGCCGCTGACCAGCAGCGGCAGCATCACGTTCTGCAGCACGCTGCGGTCCTGCAGCAACTGGTGCTGCTGCAGGATCAGGCCCAGCTTGCGGCGCAGGTAAGGCAGGGTCGCGCGGTTTACCTTGCGCATGTCCTGTCCGCTGACCAGCAGCACGCCGGCGCTCGGCCGCTCGATGCCGGCAATCAGCTTCAGCAGCGTCGACTTGCCTGCGCCCGACGGGCCGGCCAGGTAGAGCAGTTCGCCTTCGGCGACTTCCATCGACACATCGGACAGTGCAGTGACGTCGCCCGGATATTTCTTCGCGACGTGGGAAAAGGAAATGATGGACATGATTAGCGTGGTCAGCCGAGCAGCGCGTCGACGAATTCGGTGGCGACGAAAGGCTGCAAGTCATCAATGCCTTCGCCTATGCCGATGAAATATACGGGAACGGCGCGTTGCTTGACAATCGCGGCCAGTACGCCGCCCTTGGCCGTTCCGTCGAGCTTGGTAACGATCAGGCCGGACAGCTGCAGCGCGTCGTCGAAGGCCTTGACCTGCGTGAGCGCATTCTGGCCGGTGTTGCCGTCGATGACCAGCAGCACCTCATGCGGCGCACCTTCCATGCCTTTGCCGACCACGCGCCGCACCTTCTTCAGTTCATCCATCAGGTGCAGCTGTGTCGGCAGGCGACCGGCGGTGTCGATCATCACCACGTCAACGCCGCGTGCGCGGCCGGCCTGTACAGCGTCGAACGCGACAGCGGCCGGGTCCCCGGACTCCTGCGCGATCACGGCCACGCCATTGCGTTCACCCCAGACCGTCAACTGTTCACGCGCGGCTGCGCGGAAGGTGTCGCCGGCCGCCAGCAGGACTTTCTGGCCGTGCGACTGCATGTGCCTGGCGAGTTTGCCGATCGTGGTGGTCTTGCCGGCGCCGTTGACGCCCGCAATCATCATCACCAGCGGCTGCTCGCGGCCGAGCACCAGCGGCTTTTCCAGCGGCTGCAGCAGGCCCACCATCAGTTCGCGCAGCGCGGCCTTCACCTGCGTCGCTTCGGCCAGCTTGTCGGCCTTGACCTTCTTTTTCAGCTCGTCGAGCAGGTACTGGGTGGCCTCGACGCCCGCGTCCGCCATCAGCAGCGCCGACTCGAGTTCGTCGTACAAGTCATCGTCGATCTTCGTGCCGGTGAAGATGGTCGCGATGTTCGACGAGGTGCGTGACAGTCCGGCCTTCAGCCGGCTGAGCCAGGATTTCTTCGCTTCCGGCGCTGGTGCCGGTGCCGCCTCGATCACGGCCGCGTCGACGGCGGCGGGTACGACCGGCGACACCGCCGCAGCCGGTGAAGGCGCTGGCGAGGGCGCAGGCGCAACCTCCGGCGATGGGACGGGCTGGGCCGGCACGGTTTCGGGAGCGGGCGTAACAGGAGCGGGCTGTTTTTTCTTGAAAAAGCTAAACATCCGGGATGGGCAGTTCGGGAGTTCAGGGGGTGCGCTGCGACGGATGGCAGCAACAGATAAAATCGGGCGTCGATTTTCATTCGACAACCCGTGACCTTTCATTCTAACAGAGCCGAGAACATGATCTTCCGACTTGGATTGCTGGTACTGGCCGGCGTTTTCAGCTTGCTGCCCTGTGTGGCCGGGGCTGGCACCGCAGCACAGGAGTTCCGACTGGCCAATGGCTTGAAAATCATCGTGCAGGAAGACCGCCGCGCGCCGACCGTCGTCAGCATGGTCTGGTACCGTGCCGGCAGCGTCGATGAGCAGAATGGCACCACCGGTGTCGCGCACGTGCTTGAGCACATGATGTTCAAGGGAACGAAAAAGCTGAAGCCCGGCGACTTCAGCGCAAAGGTCGCGCAGCTTGGCGGCCGCGAGAATGCCTTCACCAGCCGCGACTACACCGCCTATCACCAGCAGGTCGAGAAATCCCGGCTGGAGCAGCTGTTCGAGCTTGAAGCCGATCGCATGCAGAACCTGACCATGGATCCGGCCGAGTTCGCGAAGGAGATCAAGGTCGTGATGGAGGAGCGGCGGCTGCGCACCGAGGACGAGCCGATGTCGCTGCTGATGGAGACGCTGTACGCGACCGCGTACACCGCCAGCCCGTACCGCAACCCGGTGGTCGGCTGGATGGACGACCTGCAGAACATGACGGCTGCCGATGCGCTTGCCTGGTATGAGCGCTGGTATGCGCCGAACAATGCGACGCTGGTGGTCGCCGGCGACGTCGATGCACAGGAAGTGCGGCGGCTGGCCGAGCGGCATTTCGGTGCGATACCGCCGAAGACCCTGCCGAAAACCAAGCCGCAGCAGGAGCCGCAGCAGCGCGGCATCCGCCGCGTGACGGTCAAGGCGCCGGCCGAGAATCCTTATCTGGTCATGGCCTACAAGATGCCGAAGCTGCTCGATGTCGAGAAGGATGAGGATCCGTTCGCGCTCGAGGTGCTCGCCGCGGTGCTCGACGGCTATGACAATGCGCGCCTGCCGGCACGGCTGGTGCGGACAGACCGCATTGCCAATTCGGTCGACGCCGGCTATGACGGTACCGCGCGCGGCCCGGTGATGTTCATCCTGTCAGGCGAGCCGACGCGCGACACGCCGCTGGAAAAGCTCGAGGCCGCGCTGCGTGCCGAAGTCGAGCGCATCGCGAAGGAAGGCGTGTCCGCCGACGAACTCAAGCGCGTCAAGGCGCAGCTGATCGCCGGCCAGGTCTACAAGCGTGACTCGGTGTTCGGGCAGGCGATGGAGATCGGCGCGATGGAAATGTCGGGCATTTCGTACCGGCAGATCGACCGCATCATCGAGCGCCTGTCGGCCGTCACGCCGGCGCAGGTGCAGGCCGTTGCGCAGAAATATTTTTCCGACGACCAGCTGACCATCGCGACGCTCTTCCCGCTGCCCGTGACCGCGCAGGCGGACGGCGAGCCGGCGGTTCCCGGCCTGCGCCACTGAATCGTTGACGGAGAACCCACGATGCTGAAAAAACTGTTTGCTGTCGCGCTGCTCGCCGCCAGCGGCTTCGCGCAGGCGGCGCTCGACATCCAGCACTGGACGCTGGACAACGGGGCGCGCGTCTACTTTGTCGAGAACCACACGATCCCGATGCTCGACGTGAATGTCGAGTTCGACGCCGGCGGCAGGCGTGACCCGGCCGGCAAGGCCGGCCTGTCATCGCTGACCAGCGGACTGCTGGCGCGCGGGCTGAAGGAAGCCCGGCTGGCCGACGGCAGCGTCGAGCCGGCCATGTCCGAAGCCGAAATCTCGAATGCGCTGGCTGACCTCGCCGCGCAGCGCGGCGGCGGCTCCGGCGCCGACCGCGCCGGCATGTCGGTGCGCACCTTGTCGGCCAGGGGAACGCGTGACGAAGCGATGCGCCTGCTTGCGCGGCTGCTCGCGCATCCCGCCTTCCCGGAGGACCTGGTCCGGCGTGACCAGGCTCGTACCGTCGCCGCGATCCGCGACGCGCTGACGCGCCCCGAATCGATCGCCAGCAAGGCGTTCTGGCGACTGGCTTACGGCAGCCATCCGTACGGCGCCGAGGCGACCGTCGAATCGGTCGAGGCGATCACGCGCGATGACTTGCAGAACTTCCATCGCGCGCACTATGTGGCCAACCATGCGGTGATCGCGATGATTGGCGACCTCACCCGCAGCGAGGCTGACGCCATCGCAAAGGAGCTGACGCGGCGGCTGCCGCAGGGCCAGTCCCTGCCAAGGTTGCCGGACGTTGCGCTGCCGGTGGGCGCGGAAGAGCGCATCCCGCATCCGGCATCGCAGTCGCACATCCTGGTGGGCATGCCGGCGCTGGCGCGCAATGATCCCGACGTGTTTGCGCTGACCGTCGGCAATTACGTGCTGGGCGGCGGCGGCTTCGTGTCGCGGCTGACGCGCGAGGTGCGCGAGAAGCGCGGCCTTGCGTACAGCGCCTACAGCTATTTCAATCCGATGGCGCAGCCCGGTCCGTACATGGCCGGACTGCAGACGCGCAAGGACCAGTCGGACGAGGCGCTGCAGGTCGTGCGCGACACCCTCACCGCCTTCCTGCGCGACGGGCCGACCGAGGCAGAGCTGAGCGCCGCGAAAGACAACCTGATCGGCGGCTTTGCGCTGCGCATCGACAATAACCGCAAGATTCTCGAGAACATCGCTGCGATCGGCTTCTACCGTATGCCGCTTGATTACCTCGATACCTGGACCGCGCAGGTAGCGCGGGTCAGCGTCGCCGACGTGCGCGCGGCCTTCGCACGCAAGCTGGCCATGGACAAGATGGTGACCGTTGTCGTCGGCAGCGAACCGGTCAAGCCCTGAAAGAGAACCCTTTGAAAAAACAGAACGCCGTACCGCCGCGCCAGGTGCGCATCATTGCCGGCGACTGGAAGCGCACGCCGCTGCCGGTCGCCGACATCGACGGCCTGCGCCCGACGCCGGACCGCGTGCGCGAGACCGTATTCAACTGGCTGGAGCACCTGCAGCTGCGGCGCTGGGACAACCGCCGCTGCCTCGACCTGTTTGCCGGCACCGGCGCGCTGGGCTTCGAGGCTGCCAGCCGCGGCGCGGCCGAGGTGCTGATGGTGGAGTCGCAACCGGCCGCGCTGCGCCATCTGAACGCAACCTGCGACAAGCTGGGCGCGGCGCAGGTGACGGTCAGGCGGGGCGACGCGCTCGCGCTGCTGGGCAGCTTGCCCGGCGCCTTCGACCTCATCTTTCTTGACCCGCCTTACGGTCTCGACCTGCTGCCGCGCCTGCTGCCCGCCTGCCGCCGCTTGCTCGCGCCGGCGGGGCTGGTCTATGCTGAGTCGGATCGGCCCTTCGCCGGCAGCGATGCGGAGTGGCTGGCCGGATGGCATGTGGTGCGTGCCGACAAGGCCGGGCAGGTACATTACGCACTACTGTCGTGCGATGACAGGCCGGCGAATTAGGGCATAATGCGCGTCGTTCTCGCGGGAAATCAACTGCCGCGCCCGAAACCTTGAAGGACTGCCCATGGTCACAGCCGTTTACCCCGGAACCTTTGATCCGCTCACGCGCGGTCATGAAGATCTGGTGCGACGTGCATCGGGACTGTTCGACAAGCTGGTCGTCGGCGTCGCCGACAGCAAGGCCAAGCGCCCTTTCTTCTCCTTGCAGGAGCGCCTCGACATCGCGCGCGAAGTGCTGGGGCATTACCCGAACGTGGTCGTCGAAAGTTTTTCCGGACTGCTGAAAGACTTCGTGCGCGCGCATGATGCGCGCGTGATCGTGCGCGGCCTGCGCGCCGTCTCCGACTTCGAGTATGAATTCCAGATGGCTGGCATGAACCGCTACCTGTTGCCGGACGTCGAGACCCTGTTCCTGACGCCATCCGACCAGTACCAGTTCATCTCCGGCACCATCGTGCGTGAAATTGCGCTGCTCGGCGGTGACGTGTCGAAGTTCGTGTTCCCGTCGGTCGAGCAGTGGCTGCACAAGAAGATCGGCGGCGACAACTGAGTTGCCGGCCGTTCTGTATCGATACCTGCGTGGAGTGAAGCCGTGGCGCTGATGATCACTGACGATTGCATCAATTGCGACGTCTGCGAACCGGAATGCCCGAATGACGCAATCTCGCTGGGCGAGCTGATTTACGAGATTGATCCTGCAAAGTGCACCGAGTGTATCGGCCATTTCGATGAGCCGCAATGTCAGCAAGTCTGCCCGGTGGCCTGCATCCCCCTGAATCCCGACTGGCGCGAGACGCGCGAACAGCTCGAGGAAAAATACCGGCGCCTGCAGGCGGACTCCGCGTCCGCCTGAGTTTCCCCGTCAGCGCGCCGGCTTTGCGTAGAACGGCGCGCCCAGCAAGCCGCTGCGAAAATCCGTGGACGCGCTCTGGTAATACGCGATGGCTTCCCGCAGCAGGTCCGGATCAATCTCGCCCGGCGTTGCCTCGAATGTCTTCGGGTCGACGTCAAACGCCTGCACACGCCGCTTCGGCAACAGCACGGTCAGCTTGTTGCGCTTGAGGTAACCGAGCTCCTGGTAATTGCTGATGAAGGCGCGCTCAGGCGGCGCGCCTTCTTCGAATACCGAGCGCCCGAAGAACAGGTCGTCGCCGTGCTGTCCGAGCGCTTCAACGAGGCTGGGCACGATATCGATCTGGCTGATCATGGGCGAATACACGCCCGGCTTCAGGTTCCCTGGCGCATACATGATGAGCGGGATCTGGTAGTGCCGAACCGGCAGTCGCGTCTTGCCGGCAACGGAGGCGCAATGATCGGCAACGAAAACAAACAGCGTGTCCTTGAACCACGGCCGCGTCTTAGCATCGCGGATGAACTTGCCGATTGCGTAGTCGCTGTACTTGACGGCGCCCTTGCGACCGCCGGGTGACGGTATGTCGATGCGGCCGTCCGGATAGGTGTACGGGCGGTGATTGCTGGTCGTCATGACGTGCGCAAAGAACGGCTTTTTCGCCGAAGCCTGCTTGTCCAGCTGCGAGACCACCGTGTCGAACAGCACTTCGTCGGCGACGCCCCAGACATTTTCAAACACGATGCGATCCGACGGAATGTCGGTGCGGTCGACCACACGATAATCATTCGCGCTGAAATACGCGTTCATGTTGTCGAAGTAACCGTAGCCGCCGTAGAAGAAGAAGGTGTCGAAACCCTGGTGCTCCAGCACTTCACCGAGCGTCGCCAGGTGTTCGTTATGCGGGCGGCGCACGATCGCCTGGCCCGGCACCGGCGGCGTGCCAAGCGACAGCGCCTCGAGTCCGCGTACGGTACGCGTGCCGGTTGCGTAAACCTGCGAAAAGCGCAGTCCTTCGCGGGCGAGTGCGTCAAGATTCGGCGTCAGGTTCTCGCCCGACCCATAGCTGCCGAGGTACGACGCCGACAGGCTTTCCACTGACACCAGCACCAGGTTCTTCGGCGTGCGGGCGAAATGGCGCGAGGTGGTGGCCGCATCGGTATCAAAGCTCAGCCGGCGCATTTCCAGCGTGGGCAGGTGCGCGATGCCCAGATCACCGAGCGTTTGCGCAATGGTCTCAGCAGGCAGCGTGCGATAGAACTTCAGGTAATCGAGTTCATTTCGCCGTGCCGCTGCCGCCAGCGTAAACAGCCCGTTGCCCGACAGCTCGTCGGCGTAGGCATTTTTGTTGCCGTCCATCTGTTCGACATTGGCGACCGACAGCAGCACCGCCGGCGCGGCCAGCGCAAGCGCCAGAATCGCCGAGCGCTGCCGCACGGCCAGTGCATGCGGCGACGTGCGTCGCATCCATTGCATCAGCGCCCAGGTGACCAGTGCCGCCGTGAAAGCGATCACGGTCAGGATCGTTCCGACCGGATAGGACTCGCGGATATTGCCGATCACTTCGCTGGTGTAGATCAGGTAGTCGAGCGCGATGAAATTCAGCCGGGTCGAGAACTCCATCCAGAAGGTGAATTCCGACACGGCGCCGAACAACAGCAGACTGACCGACGCAAACAGCCAGCAGGCCCGCAGCCAGCGATGCAGAGCGGCAGCGCGCCAGCGATTCGGCAGCAATGCTTCATAGATGAGCACCGGCGCCAGCAGCACCGACGCGACGACCAGATCGAACCAGACGCCTTTGGCCAGCACCAGCGGCCAGCTGGCCAGCGGCACTTGCGCCACGCCGGTGTAGGCCAGCAGCGCCAGGCGCAAGCCGCCGTTCAGCACGAGCAGGAAGGCCAGCAGGGAGAAAGGCAGGGAGTGCAGCACGTGGAGGGGACGTGCGCGTTGCAGGAAACTCATCGGCTTGGCTGTCGCGTGGGGGAAATGCTGCGCATGATGCCATGGCTTGCTTGCAGAAAGCTGTCGAATTTATGACGATATTGATTGTGTAAGTTGAAACATTCCCCGTTCAGCGCAGGCTTCCAAAGCGCCCAT
>CAYZXP010000049.1:0-2612 GCA_964482415.1 uncultured Bifidobacterium sp.
CCGGCACATGGTGCGCGGCGCGCACGGCCAGCGACTGGCGTTCGTCGATGTTGACGAGGAAGTTCGGCGTCGCATTCGGGTCAATTGCATCAGCGACACGGCCGAGCCAGCCATACGGCTCGCCGCCGTTCGGCACACCGGTGTGCCAGTAAGCGGCCGACGTGAAATGCGAGAACGACGGCTGATCGTAACCGCAGCCGTGCACGATGGCCATCAAACCATCCTTGTACAACTGCTCGAAGCCGGACATCGACGGGTTGAAGCCATACATGTCGTCGATCTTGCGGACTTTGTCGGCACGGATGCCGATGCGCGGGCGCAGCCGGTAATACGCGTCGTCTGCGTACGGCACCAGCGTGTTCATGCCGTCGTTCGCGCCGGTCAGTTCGACCACAACGAAAATGCGCTGGGAGTCCGACTCTGCGGCGCGGGCCGGCAGCAGCGGCAGTCCGGCGGCCAGTCCGGCGGCGCCGAGCGCCTTCAGCAGGTCGCGGCGACCCTGGTTCATGTGTGCGTGTTTCATGTTCATCCCAACTGGTAGGCCGGCAGCGACAGGATCACATGCAGCGTATTGCGCAGTGCGTCTTCCATGTAGCTGTCGGCGCGTTTCAGGTCAGCGGTGCCGAGGTCGGACTCGAGCAGTGCCGCAAGTTTGGTGCGGGTGGCGCTGTCGACCGGCGAGGCCAGGAAGCGCCCGAGCAGGTGGTCCACCGCCTGCTGCGCGGTCAGACAGCCGGCGTCGCGCACCAGCTTCGACACGTCGAGCTGCGCGGTCGCGCGCGGGATCGGCTTCACCTTCTCGATCGCCTTGCGCCATGCGTGATAGCTGGCCAGGCGGGTGTTGAAGTCCTCGTCGCGGTCATTCTGCATCGACATCGACGTGACGTCCTTGCCCTCCGGCTTGGTCGCGGTGGTCACGTCCTTGCCCAGCGCCAGCTTGTCGGCCACCGGCAGGATGCCGTAGCGGTCGTCGGGCACGCGGTCCGTTGCGACGAAATCGATCGGCGGAAACACGGTGTCGTAGACGAAGTTGCCGCGCACCAGCAGCAGGCCTGGCGTGATCCAGCTCTTGCCGCTGGCCCAGCCGGCCACGTTCGGCGGGAACAGCAGTTTCTGTCCCATCGAGTCGGTCAGGTCGTTGAAGTCGGGGATGCCCGGGATCTCGGTCAGGCCCATCTTGCGATAGGTGGAGACCACCAATTCGACCGGCGGCTTGATGCGTGTGCCGACCGACGCTTCGCTGTAGAAGTCGCGCGACAGGAAGACCGTCTCGAGGAAAGGCGCGATGTCATAACGATTGTCGCGCAACAGCTTGCCGAGCTTGACGCGCATCTCCGGCGAGATTTCCTCGCGCACGAAATAGCGGTACAGCTTGGAGGCGATGTACTCGGCCGTGACCGGCTGCGCGAGGATGATGTCGATCACCTGCACGCCGTTGAAATTGCCGCTGATGCCGAGCACGGTTTTCACACCGTCGTCATGCTTGTCCGGGTTGACCACGAACTTCAGGCCGTTGAAATTCCAGCCGGTGAAAGCGCGTGCGGCCTCGCGGATGTCCTGTTCGCTGTAATTGCCCACGCCCATGGAGAACAGCTCCATGATCTCGCGCGCGAAGTTTTCGTTCGGCGCACCCTTCACGTTCACCGCAGCGTCAAGGTAGGCGAGCATTGCCGGATCCTGCGCGACCGAGATCAGCAGGTCGCGGAAGTTGCCGGTGGCCTTCTCGCGCAGCAGCTGGTTCTGCATCAGCATCTTGCGATAGTCACGCACCTTTTCGTCGCTGGTCGCGAAGTGGCCGTGCCAGAACAGCGTCATCTTTTCTTCCAGCGGACGCTTGGTCACCAGCATCCGGTTCGCCCACCAGTAGGCGATGCGCTGCGATTCCAGCTTGGTCGCGCGCAGCCAGAACAGGAAGCGGTCGGCGACCTGCTGCAGCTTGCGGTTGCCCTCGGGCTTGGACTTGACGCCGAGCGACTCGCCGGTCTCCTTGGCCTGGTCGGTCGCGAACGGACGCGAAGGCACGAAGGGATCGAGGCCCGGATCGAAGGCGCCCGACTCCTGAAAATCCGGCAGCGGGTTGTTGACGGACTGGTAACGCACCAGCGCCTGCACTGCCTGCCGCGGCGACATCGACGCGTACTTCGCGACCTCGGTGGGGGTGCCGCCGAAGCCTGCGCGCTCAAGCAGGTGAGCGGCGCGCGCGCGGCTCCACTGGGCTGCCGGCAGCGGTTCGAGGCTGTCGGTCCATGTGGCCGGCGCCGCATGGGCGACCGCCGCTTCGCCTGCGATCAGCAGGGCGAAAAATAGTGTCTTCAGGGGTCTCATGGTTCTTTCTCCCGCAATGACGATGCAGGGATTGTGGGGCCGGCACAGGGCCGGTTGGAAATTGCCTTTTTGGGAATATCAGCGCGTGTACTGCCCGCTCTGATGGGCTTGTTAAATTTTTTGGAACCAGAGTCTAGGGTGCGGATGGTATCTTCGCAATACGGCAATTCATGAATACTGCTCTCGCGTGAGCGACAACATAACAAAAAAGCGGCTACTGGGGACACTTCTTGCCGCGCTGCCGACGGCAGCGTTCAGTGCCAACGTCAACATCTATGGCATCCTCG
>CAYZXP010000049.1:2712-10236 GCA_964482415.1 uncultured Bifidobacterium sp.
GCCGCGCTGCCGACGGCAGCGTTCAGTGCCAACGTCAACATCTATGGCATCCTCGACCAGGGACTGGTCGGAGGGTTCGGCACGCACGTACCCACCGCCGACCACGACATCCGCCACAACTGGGGCAAGGGCAACAACTTCGGCTCCCGCACGAATTTCACCTCGCGCTTCGGCTATGAGGCTTTCGAGCGCGTGTCCGAGGATCTCGAAGTCGAAGTCCGGCTCGAGAGCACCATCGACCCGGAAGCGAAATTTTCGTTCGACCGCCACGCGTACGTCGGCCTCAACACGCGCTACGGCACGCTGCGCATCGGCCGCACCCGCGACATCATCAACGGCATCGCCAGCCGCGTCGATCCCTTCATCAACGACGGCCTCGTGCAGGACAAGATCCTGGTTGCCCAGCATGCGAGCATCGGCCTGTACCGGGTGCCGCGTTCGCTGACCTACATCTCGCCGAACGTCAGCGGCCTGCAGTTCAGCGCGCAATACGGCTTTGGCAAGACCGACCTCGACAGCAATGCGCTGAAGCTGCTGCTGACCTATGACGCGGCCGACTGGGGCTGGCATGCCGGCATCGACATGCCCTGGCGCGAGCATTACGCCGACGCCAACGGCGACACGGTCTACCACTACGGCCCGCGCGCGCGCAACATCGTCGCCGGCGTGCTGCGCAAGTTCGGCCAGGTGAAGGTCTCCACCGAAGTGCTGCACTCGACGCGCGACATGAACGGCGACGGCGTCGATCCGGCGCTGCCGCGCACGAACGCCAGCCCCTGGGGCTGGGTCGCGACGATGCGCGTGCCCGTCACCGCCGGCGAGCTGAAGTTCGTGCTGGTCGACAGCGAGCAGGTGTTCAACAAGTACGGCACCTGGCAGCCGATCCGCGAAATCGGCTTTGGCTACGAGCACTTCATGTCGAAGGACACCGTTCTCTACCTGCAGCTCGGCCATGAGCAGCGCTCCGGCGCGGGCCACTGGCACACCGGCATCTGGAAGCGCTTCTGAGGTCTGCTCATCGGCGCACACCGGGCTGCACGTCCGGCAGATTACAGGCACAATCCGGAAAAACAACAATCATTCCGGGGGATACCAGATGACTCTTTCCAGAACTGCTGGCCGCGGCATCGTCGCTGCGCTGATCGTCGCGGCCGGTGTGGCCGGCGCCGGTTTCGTGACCGCCGAAGACACCGAACGCAGCCTGCTCGAGCGCGCGCTCGGCGTCTTCAAGCCGCTGCCCGATACCGCCCACGTCGACGACTACCCGCATTCGAAGGCGCGCGCCGAACTCGGTCGCAAACTGTTCTTCGAGACCCGCGTCGCAGTCGACGGCCGCACCAGCTGCGCCACCTGCCACAACCCGGCCCTCTACGGCACCGACGCGCTGCCGCAATCGGTGGGCGTGAACGGCCAGAAGCTGCCGCGCAATGCGCACACGGTATTCAACACCGCGCTGCTGGTCGCGCAGCATTACGGCGGCAACCGCGTCAGCGTTGAAGAGCAGGCCATGAAGGCGCTGACCAGCCCTCTCGCCTATGGCAACAAGAGCTTCGAGGACGCCGAGGCGAAGCTGCGCGAGCTGGGCTACCAGACGCTTTTCGATGAAGCTTTCCCGAACGAGAAAGAATCGGTGTCGGCCGAGCACTGGGGCGTGGCCGTCGGCGCATTCGAACGCACCCTGCTGACGCCGGCGCCGTTCGACCGCTACCTGAAGGGCGACACGCGCGCCATCAGCGCGGAAGCGAAGGCCGGCCTCGACAAGTTCATCAGCTACGGCTGCGCCGGCTGCCACAACGGTTCGACGGTGGGCGGCAACATGTTCCAGAAATTCGGCCTGACCGAGGACTACTGGAAGGCCACCGGCAGCGTCGAGATGCCGCAGCTGAAAGGCCGCGACAAGGGCAAGTTCCACGACACCGGCAAGGAAGAAGACCAGTGGATCTTCAAGGTGCCGCAGCTGCGCAACGTCGCCATGACGCCGCCCTACTTCCACGACGGCTCGGTGGCGACGCTGGGCGATGCGGTGCGCGTGATGGCGCGGCTGCAGCTCGGCCGCCAGCTCAGCGATCAGGACGTGGCGCAGATCGTGGCCTTCCTGGAAACCCTGACCGGCGACGTCCCCGCGAATTTCGCGCAGGCGCCGCAATTGCCGACCTCGTCATTCCACGCACGCTGACGCGTGCCTGCGGCGCGCCGGCTGGCGCGCCGCCCGTTCCCGCCTGAGCTGCCCTTCCCTGCCGCCGACTGCCGCCTCGCCGCTCCCCCGACAGCGCTCCATGGTTCAGCGCATTAAAACGGTCTGCCAAACGCCATCACCATAAAACCAAGGTGCAATAAATTCGTATTTCATGCAAGAAATAAGCAGATGACGTAAGGATGACGCAAGAAAACAGCCAGAAGACGACAAAAATCCCTTCACAAAAATAATTTCTTTAGAGTAATATCCAAATCAAATAGTTCTAATCACGAGAGGTTATCAATGAAGGGGATGGTATTCCGCGAGTTCATCGACATGGTCGAGGCGGAATTTTCGCTGGAGATTGCAGACGCCATCATCGTGGCCGCCGACCTGTCGACCGAAGGTGCGTACACCAGCGTAGGCACCTATCCCTACGAGGAAATGCTCGCGCTGGTCACGAACCTGTCCAAAGAAACCGGGCTGCCGATACCGGCATTGCTGCGGCACTTCGGCGGTCACCTGTTCAGCCGCTTTGTCTCGATGCATCCGGGCTACGTCAACCAGAACGGCGGCGTGTTCGGCCTGCTGCGTGAACTCGACAGCCATATTCATCGCGAAGTGCGCAAGCTGTACAGCGACGCCGAACTGCCGTCATTCACGCACAGGCAGATCGGCGACGACCGCATGGAGCTTGTCTACACGTCGCGCCGCAGCCTCGCCGATTTTGCGCTGGGACTGATCGAAGGCTGTATCGCGTACTTCAATGAAGCGATCGACGTGGAGCGGGTCGACCTGCCGGAAGACGAACACGGTGCGCACGCCCGCTTCACGCTGACGCGGAGAGTGCATGCCGTCGCCTGACGACATCTTCCAGCGCAGGCTGGCGCGCGAAACGAACGCGCGCAAGCAGGCCGAAGCGCTGCTCGAGCAGAAAAGCCTCGAACTCTTCATCGAGGCCGAGGAAAGGCAGCAGGCGCTCGCCCGCCTGCGGGAAAGCGAGGAGCGCTACCGCGGCATCGTCGAAATGTCGCCGGACGCGATCATGATCGAAGTGAACGGCCAGCTGGTGTTCGCCAACAGCGCGGCGAAGCGTCTGTTCGGCGAAACAGAATACCGGCAGCTGACCGGCCGCACGCTGGAACAGCTCGGCCTGGACGACGAGCATGGCGGCGCAACGCCGGAGCCGACCGAGCGCATCGAGGCACTGGCGATGCGGCTGGACGGATCCACTTTCGAAGTCGCGGTGCGCTGCATGCCGCTGGTCTATGACGGCCAGCCCGCCATGCAGGTGGTCGCGCGCGACATCTCGGACCGCAAGCGACTGGAAAAGCAGCTCGCCTACCAGGCCACGCATGATGCGCTGACCGGCGTCAGCAACCGCAGCGCGCTGCTCACGCACCTCGACGATGCGCTGGCGCAGGCGCGCCGCAACCGTTCGCCGGTCTGGGTCGCCTTCCTCGATCTCGACCGTTTCAAGCAAGTCAACGACCGCCTCGGCCATCGCGCCGGCGACCAGCTGCTCGAAACCGTTACCTCGCGCCTGAGCCGGCTGCTGCGCAAGGGCGACCTGATCGGCCGCTACGGCGGCGACGAGTTCATCCTCGTGATGCGCGGCGCGGCCGACGCGGAGCTGAACCCGCAGATGCTCGAGCGGATCATGCAGGAGGTCGGCGAGCCGGTCGAGATCGACGGGCATACGCTGCATGTGACCTGCAGTCTCGGCGTCACGTCCTTCCCGGAAGACGGACACACGCCGCAGCTGCTGCTGGACCGGGCCGACGCGGCGATGTACCGCGCCAAGCAGTCCGGCCGCAACGCCTATCAGCTGTACAACCGCGAGATCCACGAACGCATCGTCGAGCGCGCGCAGATCGAAAGCGCGATCGCGCATGCGCTCGAACAGAAACAGTTTTTCCTCGCGTACCAGCCGCAGGTCGACATTCGCAGCGGGGCCATCGTCGGCGCCGAGGCGCTGCTGCGCTGGAACCATCCGGAGCTCGGCGTGGTGCCGCCGAACCGCTTCATCCCGATCGCCGAAGAAAGCCATGCGATCAACCGGATCGGCGCGTGGGTGCTGGAAGAAGCCTGCCGCCAGTGCCGCGAATGGCATGACGAGGGCCTCGGGCCGCTGACGATTGCGGTGAACCTGTCGGTGCGCCAGCTGAACGGCTTCGAACTGGTGCGGCTGGTCGAACGCACGCTGGCCAGCACGGGCTTGCCGGCAAATTGCCTGAAACTGGAGCTGACCGAGAGCATGATGATGTCCGACGTCGAAATGACGCTGGACACCTTGCGCGTGCTGCACGCAAAAGGCGTGCAGATCGTGATCGACGACTTCGGCACCGGCTATTCCAGCTTCGCCTACCTGAACCGCCTGCCGCTGTCGAGCCTGAAGATCGACCGCCAGTTCATCACGGACCTTGGCAAACCGGGACTGCAGGAAGCCGCAATGATCACGCGCGCGCTGATCCAGCTCGCGCACAACCTTGGCCTGCGCGTCGTGGCCGAAGGCGTCGAGCTGCCGAGCCAGCTGGAGGCGCTGCGCGAACAGGGCTGCGACGAGATTCAGGGATGGCTGCACAGCCGTGCGATGCCGCCCGGCGAACTCAGCGACATGCTGCGCAATCACAGCGGCGATGCGTGGAGGCAGGCCGGCAACGTCGGGCTGTCGCGCATGGCGTGACGCAGCTGCCCCGTCAACTTCCCGCCGGCCCCATGCCGGTCAGTTCAGTCGGCATCCTGCATTGATCCCTGTACGATGACGCGGCTTGTTGCCGGTCTGCCTTACGGCGGCGGCAGGAACGGGTCATTGCGCCAGTAGCGGCAAACCGCCGCCCCGGCGCAGGCCGGGACCCATGGTTGCGGTCCGCTGACTGGCGTCACGGGTACCGCGACGACGGATTCCGGTCTGCGCCTGAACGATAAGTGAAAGGGCCCCGGCTTCGACATCCTCATCCCGGAGCGCGCCGGAATGCCGGCCTCACGGGTTCCTGCGCACGGACGGCACGCCGCACACATCCGATCCGTCAGCGGGAATGCGCTCGCCGAACAGCTTTTTCAGCGGCACCCAGACGATGGACGTGGCCAGCCGGACGACGGTCTGCAGCACGTCGCCGGGGTTGGCTCCGACATGAAATTCACTGAAGCTGCCCTGCACCTCGATCGGCGTGGCCAGGCTCAGGAACTGCGCGGACTTCGCCTGCGGCTGCAGGCGCAGGCGCACGCTCTCGGCGCCGAAATCCACTGCCGCGCTGCCGGTCACGCGCATGCGGCTGGTGTCGATCAGCAGCTGCCTCTGCTTCAGCTTGCCGTCGTCCAGCGAGAAGCGACCGATCGCGCAGTTGATCACGGATTCGTTTTTCGGGTCCAGCGTCGGCAGCAGCGCAACGAACAGGTTGACCGCCCACAGGTCGAAGATGCCGGCACGCAGCTGCTGCGGCCACGCGGCGATGTCGATGCGGCCGCTGCCATGCGCGAGCAGGCCGGACAGCTGCGGCGCGCGTGAGTTGATGTCCATCGCGAGGCTGAAGCGCCCGTCGAGGTCGGCGTCGGGCCGGATGCGCCGCGCGATCACGCCGTAATCGAAATTGTCGATATCGACCTTCAGCGTCGCCAGCACATCCTTTTCGCGCGGCTCATACGACAGCCGCCCCTCCGCGCGCCCGCCCGGCATGCTGACCTGCACCGGGCCGATCTCGGCGCGCCCGCCGGCCAGCCTGGCCTGCAGGCTGCCCTCGCCGAGCAGGTCCGCGCCCGACTTGACCTGCGCGACGCTGACCGACAGAGTCGCGTCGGCCTGCGACAGGTTCTCGCGCGACAGCAGCGCCTGCGCCTTGTCGCTGGCTTCGGCGGCCTTGCGGCGCAGCGCCTGCGGATCGGCGCCGGCGGTCGGAGTGGCGGGGCTGGCCGGCTTGTCGCCGAGCGCCGACCAGCCGTCGGTGCGGAAATCATCCAGCTGCACCAGCGGCGCCGACAGCGTGACGTCCACCTTCGGCCGTCCCTGCGTGGTATCCATCGTGCCGCGACCATCCAGCCGGCTGCTGCCGACCTGCAGCTTCAGGTCCTCGACTGCATAGCCGCGCGCGCTCATCCGGAAGCGCCCTGCCGCCGACCACGGCCCCCACGGCGGCAGCGACACGCGCACCAGCCGGTCGAGCGTATCGAAGCGCGGCCCGCGCACCTGCAGCGCCAGTTCGGCGTCGCGCGCGTCGATATCGCGGTCGATGCTGCCCGACAGCTGCAGCTGCGTCTGTGCGGCCTCCACGTCCAGCTCGAACGGCACGCGCCGCGCCATGTCGGCCAGTTCCTTCAGGGTCGCGCTGCGCAGCCTGACCTCGACCGGCTGCTGGTCGACCGCACCGGACAGCTTCAGCGCCAGCCGTTCGCCGGGGCGCGCGGTCAGGCTGCCGCTGGCCAGCGCGAGCTGCAGCTGCGATTTCATGTTCGGGTCGCGCAGCACCAGCTTGCCGCCGCTGACCTCGGCGGCAAGCTGTGCATTGGCCAGCAGCGAGGCCAGCCGCGTCGAACGGCTGTCGATGTAGACGTTCAGGCGCTCGATGCCGGCATCGATGTCCTTTGTCAGCCGCAGCTGCCGCAGCACGCGGCCGGCGTCGACCTGCGCGGCCGACAGCCAGAACTGCGCGCGCGGCTCGGCGTCGCGCAGGTCGAGCGCGATCGCGCCGCTGTAGCGCGTGCCGGCGATGTCAGCGAAAAATGGCGAGCTTTGCATGGCGCCGTCGCGCACATGGCCGTCGAAGCCCATCTCGCCGAGTTCGAGCTGGGTGCCGCGGATGTCGCGCGCACGCACGCTCACATCCGCATCCGCCAGCGACAGACGCGCCGGCAGCACCGGTATGTCGAGGCTGGCGCGCGCGCCGGGGCGCGCCGGCGCCGGCGGCGGCAGCAGGCCGTCAAGCTGCGCGAGGTTCACGCTGGCGATCTCCAGCGTCGCCGTCAGCCTCTGCCGGCGCTGCACGGTGGCCTGGTCGGCGGCGGAATACAGGCTGCTGTCGCCGACCTGGAACACCAGGTTCGACAGCGACCAATGCTCGGTCGTGCCGCGCACGCGCCCGGCCAGTGCGATGGGCAGCGTGGAGCGCGGGTTCAGCCCCAGCCAGGCGCCGACGTCGCCGGCGCGCTCGGCGCCGAGGCTGAAGGTCAGGTCGGCGCTCTGGTCCGCAGCGTTCAGGGTGCCGGCCACGCGCGCCGCGACGCGGCCGGTCTGCACCGTCAGCGCCACCGGCGAGCTGCCCCGAGTCACCATCGACAGCAGCGATTCGCCCGACAGCGAGGCCTCCAGCGGCCGGCCGAGCAGGCTGCCCTTCAGTTCGCCCGCCAGCGGACGG
>CAYZXP010000049.1:10336-17409 GCA_964482415.1 uncultured Bifidobacterium sp.
GGCCTCCAGCGGCCGGCCGAGCAGGCTGCCCTTCAGTTCGCCCGCCAGCGGACGGGCGCCGCCGACGCTGACCTGCATGCGGTCGAGCGTGAAGGCCACCGGGCGGCTGCCGCCTGCCGCAGTGCCGCCTTCCGGATTGCCGTAGCTTAAGCGGCTTTGCGCAAGTCGCATCGTGGCCGACAGCGAGCGCATCAGCGCATCGCCGCGCGTGCCGCTGGCGCGTACGTCCAGTTGCAAGTCGCCGAGATGGCCGTCAATGCCGGGAACGCCGGCGAGAAAACGCGCGAGCCCGCCGATCGGCGAGTCGGATGCGCTGAAATGCAGCGCCAGTGACTGACGTTGCGCATCCGCCTCGAGCCGCCCCTTCATCGGCACGCGTTCGACGGTCGCCTCGACCGGTATCTCGAGCCGGCCGTCCTGCAGCCGGAATTGCAGCGACGCATCGCGGATGTCGCCGGGCAGGCTCAGCCATTGCGCGACGCCAAGCTGCAGCGACGCATCGAATTCGCCGAGCGCGCGCAGGTCGACCCGCGCATTCGCAAGGCTGCGATAGAGGGCTGCGAGATCGGTCGGCTGGTCCTCTTCGTCCTGTCCGAGGAAGGGACGCAGGTCGAGCGCCTGCACGCCGAGCGCGCCGGACAGCTTCGGCCGCGCGCCGCGCGCGTCGAACTCCAGCCAGCCGGCCATCACCGAGCGGCCGAGCGAAGCCGACAGGCCATTGATGCGCACGACGCCGGGCCCGAACTGCGCGATGCCGGACAGGCCGGCGGCTCCGGCGTCGGGCAAGGGCACGCCGATCACTTTGCCGAATTGCGCAAGATCGGGGGCGCCAAGGCCGAAGCGAACCTCGCCGTCGGCGCCGCCGATGCGACCCTGCGTGGCCAGCCGGCCGCCGGCGAAATCGAGCGTCAGCGATACCGGCCAGCCGGGCTCACCGCCGAGCAGCGCGCGCAGCTCCCCGCCTTCGATCGACAGTTCATAGGGCATCGTGCGCTCGACCTTGCCGCTCGCGCGCAGCTTCACGCCGGCGCCGATCGGCAGTGCAGCGTCGAGCCGTTCGAGCCTGAATTCATGCGGCTTCGCGCTGCCGCCCTGATAGGAGACGGTGATGTCGTCAAGGTCGATGTCGCGGATATCGATGCCGGCCGCGTCTTTCATGCTGAAGCCGTCGCCGGCCGCAGGCGCCGCCGGCGCTTCGCCGGTAGCGAAGGTCCAGTTGGCGCGTCCGTCGTCACGCTGCCGCAGGTCGAGCCGCACCGCGCGCGCCGACAGCCGGTCGGCGCGCCACTGCCCGCGCAGCAGCGGCAGCAGGTCGAGCCGCATCTCGGCCGTGCCGACGCGCAGAAAATCGCCGCCACCATAACCTTCCGGTTGCGCGATGCGCAGCTCGCGCACCAGCAGTTGCGGTCGCAGGCCGATGCGCAGCTGCAGCGCGCCGTCGATGCGGACCTCGCGGCCGACCTGCGCGGACAGCATGCGCGCCAGCGCGCCGCGCTGCGCGCCGAGATCCAGCGGAATGCCGGCAAATGCAGCCCAGCCGGCCGCGACAATGGCGGCCAGCAGGATGAACAGCAGCGCGCGCGCAACGCGACGGCGCAGCGGACGGCTATGCACTTTCGGTGACGTGTCCATGTCGCGAGGATAACCGAGCGCGGCGCAGCGCGCGTCAGCGGCCATGCAAACGCGCAGCGAGCCAATGGACAAGGAGATGCGCGGCACGCACCCCGGAGAACAGGGGCCGGCTTGCCGGGCTTCGGAAAAGAAAAAATCCAGCCTCCCCCAATGGGGAGACTGGAAAACCCAACGCGAGAGAAAAAATCTCTGACTTGCCAGCCTCCGCCCGGCCGGAGAACCGGACGGAGGCCGTGGCTGACGAATCAGCCGTGCTGCAATGCCGAATTAGTTCTTCGGCAGCTTGAACACCATCAGCGAGCCGCCTTGCGGAACGATGGTGTTCGTACCCTTCACGTGGTCGATCGCGGAGGCCAGACGCTGTGCGTCAACACCCCAGCCCGCCTGCACGGCGATGTACTGCTCGCCGTCGACTTCATACGAGCTCGGCACGCCGATCACGCCCGAAGGAGCTGCATACTCCCACAGGATCTTGCCGGTCTTCGCGTCCATCGCGCGGAACTTGCGGTCAGGCAGGCCGCCCGAGAACACCAGGTTGCCGCCGGTGACGAAGGTCGGCGTCCAGATCTGGTCGCTGAACTTGGTCGACCAGGCCAGCTTGCCGGTCTTCGGATCCCATGCCTGGATCTCGCCGATCGACTGCTTCGCGCCCGGGCCGAGGCGGACGTTGGTCAGCACGCCTTCGAGCGGGAAGCCGATGAACAGGTCACCCGCCTTGTACGTGGTCGACTCGCCCTTCGGCAGCTCCGAGCACATGTTGTCGTTGGCCATCGTGTAGATCAGGCCGGTCTTCGGGCTGTATGCCTCAGGCAGCCAGTCCTTGCCACCCCACAGCGACGGGCAGAAACCTGCACCCTGCTTCATCGACGGCTTGTGCGACATGTCGACGTCAGCACGGCCGGTCTTCGGGTCCAGCGACTTGAACACGTTGTTGCCAACGTACGGCCAGGCCTTCGCATACTTCAGCGCGCCGGTGTTGGTGCGCTCGAGCACCCACATGTAGCCGTTACGGCCGGCACGGACAGCTGCCGGGGTCTTCTTGCCGTTGATCTCGGTGTCGATCAGCAGCGGCGGGGTGACTTCATCCCAGTCCCACGAATCGTTCTGTGCGTACTGGTGGTAGCCCTTGATCTCGCCGGTGTCGACGTCCAGAGCCAGCGTGGAGCTGGCGAACAGGTTGTCGCCCTGACGCAGGTCAGGCGTCCACGGACCCGGGTTGCCGGTGCCCCAGTAAGCGGTGTTGGTCTTCGGATCGTAGGTACCCGTGACCCAGACCGAGCCGCCGCCGGTCTTGTACGAACCGTTGTTCGGCCAGGTGTCGCCACCCTGCTCAGTCGGTCCCGGGATGGTGTGACGGCGCCATGCCAGCTTGCCGGTCTCTGCGTCAACGGCTGCGACGAAGCCGCGGATGCCGTATTCGCCGCCGGACACGCCGACCATGATCTTGCCCTTCGCTGCCAGCGGCGCGAGGGTCATGTAGTAGCCGGTCTTCCAGTTTTCGACCTGCGTGGTCCACAGGACTTTACCGGTCTTGGCGTCGAGCGCGACCAGGTTGCAGTCGGTGGTGGCAACGTAGACCTTGTCACCATACAGCGCCACACCGCGGTTGGTCGGGTGCAGCTGGAACAGTTCCGAGGGGATCTCTTTCTTGTAACGCCAGATTTCCTGACCGGTTTTCGCGTTCAGCGCGATCACCTGGTTCTGCGGCGTGGTAACGAACATGAAACCGTCGTTGACGATCGGCGGCGACTGGTGGCCTTCGTTCACACCGGTAGCGTACGACCATGCGAGCTGCATCTTGCCGACGTTCTTGTCGTTGATCTTGTCCAGCGCGCTGTAGCCCCAGCTGCCGTAGTTGCCGCGCCAGCTGAGCCAGTTGCGTGCTTCAGGATTCTGCAGGCGCGCGTCCGTGACCGGCTTGTAGGCCGGGACACCCTTGCCCGCTGCGGGACCTTCTGCCATCACCGACGCTGCCGGCAGCAGCGCGAGTGCGAAGGCGAGGTGCTTCATTCGAAATGTCATTCTGATTCTCCTCCATCGTTGAATATGGCTACTTTCGTAGCTCCCCTTTTCACGTCCGGGATCACCGGCTGCGAATCCTGCTCCGGTCGTCGTCAGACGCCCGGCTTGTTCGAAAAGCCGCCGGCGATCGTCAGCAGTCCGTCCTTTTCCACCAGCGGTATGTAGACCAGCGGCTTGGACGCCGGGCCCTTGGCGACGGTGCCGTCGGCCGGATTGAATTTCGAGAAGTGGCAGAAGCACATCAGCAGCTTCTCTGCGCCGACGAACTCGGTGACGTCGCAGCCCTGGTGCGTGCAGACCGCCGAATAGGCAACCACGCCATTGACGGCGCGCGCCTTGATCTCGTCAGTCATCTCGGACGGATCGAGGCGGACCAGCAGCAGCTTGTTCAGCCGCGAGCCGTCCTTGGCCTTCTTTTCCTTCAGGTCGAACGGATAGACCAGCACCGGCTTGCTCCCGACCTTGATGTCATCCGCCTTCAGCGGCGCGGTCGACTCGCCCTTGGCAGGGACCAGCAGGTCGCCCTTGGCAGGGCCTTCGGCGCCTTCGTCCGCGTGAGCCGCGCCGATCGGCATCGCACAGCAGCCGGCCGCAGCGCCGGTGGCTTTCAGCAGCAGACGGCGCTGCACGTCGACAGAATTCATTTCTTTCGCTTCCTCTTTCATTTCAACCTCTTGAAAAACTCTTGTTCACTCTTGTTTGACTCCGCCCGGCCGGCCTGACGTGCGGCCTTGCGTGTCAGTGGCTCATCTGGACCTCGTCGGCGATGTTGTGCAGCACCGAGATCGCGGAAAAATTGATGTGGTGGCGCGCAAGGCGCTCTGCCTCGACCACGTTGCCGTCGATGACCGCCTGCATGATCGCCTCGTGCTGCGTCCAGATCTCCATGGGCGCGCGCCCGATCATCAGCACGGCGCCCATCACACAGCGCAGGTAGCTCCAGTGCGACGACGCCGTCTCGGCAATCATCGGATTACCCGACAATTCATACAAAAAATGGTGGAAGGCCATGTCGGCCGCCACCAGTTCGGAGATTGATTTGTTCTTGACTGCCTGCCAGCCGCGCTCGATGTAAGCCGGCCCTTCGGCTGCCGCGCGATCGCTGGAACGCTCGGCTGCTTTCGCGCAGGCGAGCGCGTCGAGGCTGGCGCGGATTTCGTAGAGATTGCGCACCTTGTCCTGATTGAACGGTGCAACCATCAGCCCGCGTCCGGGCGCGCTGGTCAGCACGCCCTCGTTGCGCAGCAGGAGCAGCGCCTGCTGTACAGGCTGGCGTGACACGCCCAGCGACTCGGCGATTTCTTCCTGGATCAGCCGTGCGTCGGCACCATAGGTGCCGGCCTCGATCCGTGAAAGAATCGCCTCGTAGACCTGGTCGACCAGCGTCAGTTGTGGGCGCGATATCTGCATTGTCTCCCTGGCGCGGACGGCTATGGCCCGACTGCCTTGTCATTATTTTTTTGAATTCTGAATTCGGAATTCAAAATTTTTGATTCGGGACGAGATTAGAGATGGTGTCGCGCGCTGTCAATGCATGGCATTTCTGCAATTCGAAAGCCCCCCTTAGTCACCGCTGAAGAGCCTCCGCAACGCTGCAATGCAC
The DNA here is from genome assembly GCA_964482415.1 of uncultured Bifidobacterium sp. Taxonomy (GTDB): domain Bacteria; phylum Pseudomonadota; class Gammaproteobacteria; order Burkholderiales; family Burkholderiaceae_D; genus Pernthalerella. Next base: position 15,594 of record CAYZXP010000049.1, read on the forward strand.
ATCAGGCGGCAACCTGAATGCGCTGCGTCGTGTGCATGGCCGCGCCCTCGAGCGCGCGGCCGGCGGCTTCCAGCAGCGCGTCGGCGCTGGGCAGCTTGTCGTCCAGCGTCGCCAGGCCGATCGGCAACTCAAGCTCGGGCGGCATAGCCCCCAGCAGGTAGGATTCTTTCGCGGCCGCGCTGCGAATGCGTTCCGCCGCCTTCAGCGCCATTTCGCGGCCCGTCGCGCGCAGGGCCAGCGCGAAAATGCCATTCTCGAACCGCGACAGCGCGTCGGCCTTGCGCGCCACCCGCGCGAGCACGCCGGCCAGGTGCCGGTCAATTTGCTGCAGCGCGGCAGGCGACGTTGACAGCGAGCGCCCAGGCGCCGGAGCCGCACGCAACAGTGCCAGCGACAGGTCGCGCGACGATTCCTTGTATTTCGCGAATTCTTCGGCCAGTACCAGATCCAGTGATTCGCGGTTGCCGAGCCCGGTCAGCGGATCGATATGGTCTGGGTTGTAGGCCTGCGCATAAGGCGACGTGTTCTGGACGATGTTGTGGCGCTGCATGTCCATCCGGTTGATGACCATGGCGATATCCTTGCCTTCCACGTTTGCATCCAGCATCACCTGCCGCAGGATATTGATCACCGCCTCGAAAGCGCTCGGCGTAATGCCGCGCGGATGATGCTGCTCGGGCATTTTCTTCTGATCAAAGGTCGGCGCCGGCCGGCCCATCGCAAACGCTATCAGTTCGGCATGGTGCTGGATCAGCTTTTGCGGATCGACCCCGTCGAAATAACGGTTCAGGGTCGGCTTCCCTATAAAGCGGAGATGAAATTCCCGCACGATGTTGCGCACCCCGGGCACGCCGCCGTACTTGTCAAAAAGCGTCTGGTGTATGGGTTCTGACACGCTGCCTCACCACAAATATTTCTTGGAATCTATTATTACCCGCGGCCCACCTTGTTGCAATTTTTCCTATGCGCAATCTCATTTCAATGCGAGGCCCTCGGCATCAACGCACGACCAGCGGACCCATGCCTGACGATTCGGGAATTTTTGATTGGGATCAGCGGAAACTGATGCGGGATTGCTTAAAGTCAATCCATTAAACGATTTACGGAGTTCGCATGTCGCGTTTTGTGTCGCCGGTTGCCCGAGTCGCCGCCTGGGCTGTGGCCTTTGCCGGAGTCGCAGCCCTGTTGCCCTCCAGCCTGGCTGGCACCGATTCCGCGTCATCCCGGGTCGAACCGAACGCGGTCTACATGCAGCCGATGCAGGGGCTGTCGGCTGACGGCGCGCGGCAATTCCATGCCGGCGAGACGATGTTCCGCACCGTGTGGCTGGTGTTTCCCGCGATGCCGGTCCAGAACAACTGGCAATACATGCGCCCGCGCGGCGGCTACGCGTGGGGGCTCGGGCCGACCTTCATCGCCAATGCATGCACGGCCTGCCATGTGCAGGCTGGCCGCGGCAAGACGGTCGACCGCCCGAACAGCACCGTGTTCCAGCAACTGCTGCGGGTCTCGCTGCCCGGTGCGGATGCGCACGACGGACCGCTGCCGCACCCGCATTACGGCGGGCAGCTGCAGGTATTCGACGTCATCTCGGAGGACCGCCAGCAGGTGCGCCAGGGCGAGGCCGACGTATTCGTCGACTGGCTGCCCGAGCAGGTCACGCTGGCCGACGGCGAACAGGTCGCGTTGCGCCGCCCGAAAGTGCGGGTCGACAGCCTGTCATTCGGGCCGCTCGGCGACGACGTGCTGACTTCCCTGCGCAATGCGCCATCGATCTTTGGCCTGGGCTACCTGGAATCCGTCAGCGAAGCCGACA
>CAYZXP010000050.1:0-7562 GCA_964482415.1 uncultured Bifidobacterium sp.
AATAAATCGCAGAGCCGGTCAATGAACCGGCCACTGGAGGAGACATGACTTTGGCAACAGCAACGGCGTCGGGTGCGAACTTCGACGTAATGAAGGCGATCGACGATGGCGGATTCTCGTCGACGCAAAAACTGGTCTACGTCCTCGCCGCGCTGGCGATCGTGATGGACGGTTTTGACGGGCAGATGATCGGGTATGCGATCCCGGCCATCATGAAGGAATGGGGCGTCACGCGCGCGGCCTTCTCGGTCGCCGTTGCCAGCGGTCTGGTCGGCATGGCCATCGGCAGCCTGGCCGCCGGCGTGATCGCCGACCGTGTGGGCCGCAAGCCGGTGCTTATCTGCAGCATCGTGCTGTTCGGCGGCGCAACGATGATGATCGCGAACGCCTCCGGCATTCAGGATATTGCCGCCATCCGCTTCTTCGCCGGCCTCGGCATCGGCGCGGCGCTGCCGACGTCGACCACGCTGACGGCGGAATTCATTCCCTTGCGTTTTCGTACGATGGCCGTGACGACGGCGATTGTTTGCTATCCGCTTGGCGGCATGCTGGCCGGACTCGTCGCCGGACAGATCCTGCCGGTGCAGGGATGGCGCGCCTTCTTCCTGATCGGCGGCGCGATGCCGGTCGTGTACGCGCTGGTCCTCATTTTCCTGCTGCGCGAATCGCCCAAATACCTTGCGCGCCAGTCCGCGCGCTGGGAAGAACTGCGCACGCTGATGACGCGCATGGCGCATAACGTCGAACAGGTGCGTGAGTTCACCGACGGCGTGATTGACTCCGCACGGCAGGGCAGCCTGGGTGCGCTGTTCCAGCATGGCCGTGCGCACGACACGCTGTGGCTGTGGGCCGCCTTCTTCATGACCCTGCTGTCGATCTACAGCGCCTTCAGCTGGCTGCCGACGATGCTGACGACCGAAGGCCTGTCGCCTGCGCTGGCGGGCATGGGCCTGACTGCGTACAACTTCGGCGGCGTGATCGGCGCCGTGCTGTGCGCGCTGGCGATGAACCGCTTCGGCTCGCGCTGGCCGATGACGATCTGGGCAGCCATGTCGGCGATCACCGCCTTCGGCCTGAAAGCCATCAGCATCACTACCGACCCGCAGACCTTCCTGCTCGGCCTCGGCGTGCACGGGCTGTTCATCACGGCGCTGCAGTGCGCGTTGTATGCGCTGTGCGCGCACATTTATCCGACGGCCATCCGCGTTACCGGCACGGCGGCCGCGCTGTCCTTTGGCCGGCTCGGCGCGATCCTCAGCTCCTTCGTCGGTGCGGCGATGATCACTGCCGGCGGCGCGAATGCCTACCTGAACCTGCTGGGCGGATCGATGGTGGTCACCGTGCTCGCGCTGGTCGTGGTGCGCGATCACATCAAACCGAAGGCATGACCGCAGCAGACCAACCCGGCCGGACTGCGTGTCCGGCCGATCCGCGCGGCTGCCCGGTCAGCCATGAGGCGGCCGCATTCAATCCTTTCGGCGACGCCTATGCGCAGGACCCGCCCGGCTACCTGCGCTGGGCGCGCGCGAAGGAGCCGGTGTTCTTCAGCCCGGAGCTCGGTTACTGGGTCGTCACGCGCTACGACGACATCAAGGAAGTCTTCCGCGACCATCGCCGCTTCAGTCCGTCGAATGCGCTGGAGAAGATCACGCCGCCGACTGCGGCGGTGCAGCAGGTGCTGGCCTCGTACGATTATGCGATGAACCGCACGCTGGTCAATGAGGACGAGCCTGCGCACATGGCGCGCCGGCGCTTGCTGATCGACCCCTTCACGCCGGAGGCGGTGCGCGAGCACGAGCCGCTGGCGCGCCGGCTCGCGCGCGACTACGTCGACCGCTTCATCGACGACGGCCGCGCTGATCTCGTCGACCAGATGCTGTGGGAAGTGCCGCTGACGATTGCGCTGCACTTCCTCGGTGTCGACGAAGACGACATGCCGCTGCTGCGGCAGTATTCGATCGCGCACACCCTCAACACCTGGGGGCGACCGGACGAGCAGGAACAGCTGCGCGTCGCGCATGCAGTCGGCAATTTCTGGCAGCTGTCCGGCCGCATCCTCGACAAGATGCGGCGCGACCCGTCGGGGCCGGGCTGGATGAAGTACGGCATTCGCCTGCAGGCCGAGCATCCGGACGTGGTCACCGACTCTTACCTGCATTCGATGATGATGGCCGGCATCGTCGCCGCGCACGAGACCACGGCGAACGCGACCGCGAATGCGCTGCGCCTGCTGTTGCAGCATCCGACTGCATGGCGCGAGCTGGCCGACGATCCGTCGCTGATTCCGAACGCGGTCGAGGAATGCCTGCGCTTTTCCGGCTCGATCATTGCGTGGCGGCGCGTGGCGCTGGAGGACGTGAGCATCGGCGGCGTGGCGCTGCCGGCCGGCGCGAAGATCCTGATGGTCATGACCTCGGGCAATCACGACGAGCGCCACTTCCATGACGCCGACCTGCTCGACATCCATCGCGACAATGCCGGCGATCATTTGTCCTTCGGCTATGGCGCGCACCAGTGCATGGGCAAGAACCTCGCACGCATGGAGCTGCAGGTCTTCCTTGAGGAGCTGTCGCGCCGCCTGCCGCACATGAAGCTGGCCGAGCAGTCCTTCACGTATCTGCCCAATATGTCTTTCCGCGGCCCCGAACATCTGTGGGTCGAATGGGATCCGGCACGGAACCCGGAACGCGTTGATCCGGCCATTCTGTCGCGTCGCCAGCCGGTGCGCATCGGCGAATCGACGCGTGCGAGCGCCGCGCGGCTGCTGCGGGTCACGCAGCGGCGCGCGGTGGCCGGGGAAGTCGTCGAGCTGACGCTGGCCAGCGCCGACGGCCGGGCGCTGCCGCGCTGGCAACCGGGCGCGCACATTGATATCGAATGCGGTGACAGCGGCCTGTCGCGCCAGTATTCGCTGTGCGGCGATCCGTCGGATGCGCAGTCGCTGGTGGTCGCGGTACTGCGCGATCCGGCCAGCCGTGGCGGCTCCGCATGGATCCACGAGCAACTGCAAGCGGGGGACGTCGTCCGTGTGCGCGGCCCGCGTAATCATTTCCGCTTCGATGAATCGGCGTCGCGCGTGGTGCTGATCGCCGGCGGCATCGGCATCACCCCCCTGATTCCGATGGCTGCCCGCGCGCGGTCGCTGGGCATCGACTATGTGCTGCACTATTGCGGCCGCACCCGCGCGGCGATGGCCTATGCCGACAAGCTGCGCGCGCTGCATGGCGACCGGCTGGTGATGCACGTCAGCGAAGAAGGCACGCGCGCCGATGTCGGCACACTGCTGCCGACGCCGGATGCCGGCACGATCATTCATGCGTGCGGGCCGCAGCGTCTGCTCGACGCGCTCGAGCAGGCCTGCGCCGGCTGGCCGTCGGGCGCGCTGCGCGTCGAGCACTTCCATGCGGCCGCCGGCCGGCCTGATCCTGCGCTCGAACATGCGTTCGAGGCCGAACTGCGCGATTCCGGGCTGGTGGTGCAGGTGAGGGCAGACCAGACCTTGCTGGAGGCGCTGCGCGGCGTGAACATCGACGTGCAGAGTGATTGCGGCGAAGGACTGTGCGGTTCGTGCGAAGTGGCCGTGATTGACGGCAGCGTCGATCATCGCGACCTGGTGCTGACCCGCGCGGAACGGCAGGAAAACCGCCGGATGATGGCCTGCTGCTCGCGCGCTGCCGGCCGAAGGGTCACGCTGGCCTTGTAGTTGTCGCCCGGCTGGCGTCAGAGCCAGCCGGCGCGGCGGAACCGCCGGAACAGCGCGACCGACACGACTGCGATCAGGCCGAGCGCCGCCGGATAGCCCCAGCGCCATCGCAGCTCGGGCATCACATCGAAATTCATTCCCCAGATGCCGGCCAGCGCGGTAGACGCTGCAAAGATCGACGCCCACGCCGCGAGCTTTTTCGTGATCTCGGATTCCTCGATGCCGACCATCGCAAGGTTGACCTGGATCGCCGTCGAGATCGCTTCGCGGATGCCGTCGAGGCGGATGGCGAGGCGTGCGAGGTGGTCGTTCACGTCACGAAAATATTCCTGCGTGTTCTGACAGACCGGCGGCACGCGTCCGCCGTGCAGCTTGCCAATGAACTCGAGCATCGGCAGCACTGCGTGCCGCACCGTCATGCTCTTGCGCTTGAGTGCATACAGGCGCTCGATATTCTGTCGCGCCGTGTTTTTCTCGAAGATGCGGGATTCGATCTGCTCGAGCTCGCCTTCAAGGGTGTCAAGCATCGGGAAGTAGCCGTCGACCACATAGTCAAGGATCGCGTAGAACACGAAGCCCGGCCCTTGCCGCAGCATGTCCGGCTCGCGTTCGCAGCGCTCGCGCACGCCGAGGAATTCGACCTTGCTGCCGCTGCGTATCGACAGCACGAAATCTGTGTGCACGAAGACATCCATCTCGCCGACCCGGATTTCGTCGCCGTCGCGCTCCAGCAGGTGGATCACGCAGAACAGCGTGTCGCGGTACTCCTCGAGCTTGGGCCGCTGGTGGCCGTGGCTGGCGTCTTCGACGGCGAGGGGGTGCAGCCCGAACTCTTCCTGCATTCGCGCAAGTTCGTCATCGGTCGCATCTTTCAGCGCAACCCAGACAAAGCTGCCGGTATGGTGCAGGTGGTCGCTGATCTCTTCCGGCGCCAGCTGCGCGATCCGCTGGCCGTTTTCGTAGACGATGCTGTTGATGAGCATGAGTGGTCACTCAGGCAGGCAGTCGGTACTCGAGCAGCTGCTGTATGTCCACGTATTTCAGCGCATTCACATGCGTCGATTCGAGCACCACATAAGGCGCCATGCCCGCGTCAAATGCTTCTTTCCAGCGCAGCGCGCACAGGCACCAGCGATTCCCCGGCGACAGTCCGGAAAAGCTGAACTCCGGGCGCGGCGTGCTGAGATCGTTGCCGCGCTGACGGGAAAATTCCAGGAATTCCCCGGTCATCACGGCGCAAATGACATGCGAGCCGCGGTCGGTTTCGTCGGTATTGCAGCAGCCGTCGCGGAAGTAACCCGTCATCGGATCGGTGGAACAGGGCTTCAGCGGCGTGCCGAGGACATTGATGGCCATCAGGTTCTGTTTTCTTGAATTGCCGGCACGGTTGATTGTAGCGAATGTGCCGCCGCGATGGCGCTTGCGATTTCTTCGCCGCAGCCCCGGCACGAGCATCGCGGTCTATGCCGGTGATCAAGTGCCCGCAAGCGCCGGCTGACTACCATGCGAGACATCGTGTTCCTGCGACGGGCGGATTGTTACCAGACTTTTCAGCGCTGGCAAGCTTGCCCGCAGGCAGTCACGATCAATGTTCCGGGATCAGGCAGCCATGCGTCGCGGAGGATCATCATGCGGGTACGAATCAGCTTTCCCCTCGTCGCCGGCCTGGCCGGCGCCGCCTTCGTCGGCGATGCGCAGGCGGCCGGCTTCCAGCTGCAGAACCAGACCGGCTCCGGCAATGGCAATGCCTTCGCCGGCGCTGCCGCGGCAGCGGAGGATGCCGGCACCGTCTTCTTCAACCCGGCCGGCATGACGCTGCTGCCCGAAGGGCACAGCTTCGCGCTGGCCGGCACCGTGCTCGACCGCTCGGTGAAATTCTCCAACGGAAGCACGTCGGGCCTGCTGCCGCCGCCTTCGGCGTCGAACGGCAAGGACGGCGGCGGCACGTCGCTGATACCGGCGCTGTACTGGTCATATGCGATCGATCCGGCGATACGCGTCGGCCTTGGCATCTCGCCCACCTTCGGCAACCAGACCGACTACGGTTTTGATTTCATCGGCCGCTACTCCGGCTACTACACGAAACTGCGGCAGGTGAACGTGAACCCGTCGGTGGCCTTCAGGCTGAACGAGCAATGGTCGGTCGGCTTCGGCGTCAACTATGCGCAGAACGACACCGAATTCCGGCAGGGCTCACCCTTGCCCAGCGTGTTGGCGAACAACGATGTCCGGGTGAAGGGCGATGACGGCGCCTTCGGCTACAACGCCGGCCTGTTGTTCCGGCCACAGCCGCAGACGCGGCTGGCGCTGACCTATCGTTCGGAGATTCGTTTCAGGCTCGACGGCGAGCTCGACAGCAACCTGACGCCGACTGTCGACAACCGGGTGCGTGCGCGGCTGACGACGCCGGCGCAGGCGTCGTTCGCGGTCGCGCACCAGCTGAATGACAGGCTGGAAATGCTCGGCGACCTGACCTGGACTGGCTGGAGCAGCGTGAATACGCTGAACGTGATCGACCAGGGCAGCGGCACGCTGCTGAATTCACTGAGCTATCGCTTCCGCGACACCTGGCGCGTTGGCCTCGGTGCAAATTACCAGCTGAATGACGCGTGGAAGCTGCGGTTCGGCGCCGCCTGGGACCAGACGCCGGTCAGGTCGGCGGCAGACCGCACGATGACGCTGCCGGATTCGAACCGCAGCTGGCTGGCCGTCGGTGCGCGCTATGCGCTGGACAAGCAGAATTCGATCGACATCGGCTACGCGCACGTCTTCTTTGCCGACGCCAATACCGCGCGTGCGGTGACGAGTTCGGCGGGCACGACAGTGCAGACGGTGCGCGGCTCGTTCGACGCGCGTGCCGACCTGCTGTCGGTACAGTGGAATCGCAGCTTCCGCTGAACCGCCCCCCGGCCTGGTGCCGGAGGGCGGCGAAGGATCAGGCCTTGTAGCGGAAGCCGTGGTGCTTCAGCGGCAGCGAGCGGATGCGCTTGCCGGTGGCGGAGAACAGCGCGTTCACCATGGCCGGGATCACGCCGCCGATCGGCGGCTCACCGACGCCGCCCCAGAAGTCGAAGGTCGGCACCAGCACCGGGATGATCTCGGGCTTGACGTTGATGCGCGCCAGCGGATAGTCGTGGAAGTTCGATTGCTTGACCGCGCCGTTCTCGATCGTGATCTCCTCGGCCATGATGGCCGACAGGCCCCACAGCACGCCGCCTTCAATCTGCGCCGTCACTGCGTTCGGATGCACCACATGGCCGCAGTCGATTGCGACCGCGACGCGCTTCACGTCAATTTCCTTGCCATCGATGACCGACAGCTCGACAGCGGCTGCGGTGAAGCTGCCATACGAATCCACCACCGCAATGCCGCGATGCACGCCGGCCGGCGCCGGCGTGTCCCAGCCGATCGCCTTCGCGGCTGCTTCGAGCACCGCCAGGTCCTTCTTCCCCTGCAGCAGCGGGCGACGGAACTGCACCGGGTCCTTGCCGGCGGCGTGCGCGAGCTCGTCGATGAAGCATTCGCGGTAGAACGGATTGTTGGTATGCGCGACCGCGCGCCAGAAGCCCGGCGGCACGTGCAGGTCGCGCATCATGTATTCATTGGTGAAGTTCGGCACCGCATACGGGTTGTCGCGGAACACGCGGGTGTTGATTTGGTCGATGCCGTCTTTCACGAAGTTCGGGAACACCGTGATCGCGATCGACTGGTCGGACTGGCGCACCTGCCAGCCGGTCCAGTTGCCGTCCTTGTCGAGCGCGCCGCGCAGCTTCACCAGCGACACCGGACGGTAGCGGCCTTGCCGCATGTCCTCTTCGCGCGACCATTGCAGGCGCACCGGCGTGCCGGGCATCGCCAT
>CAYZXP010000050.1:7662-17381 GCA_964482415.1 uncultured Bifidobacterium sp.
GCATGTCCTCTTCGCGCGACCATTGCAGGCGCACCGGCGTGCCGGGCATCGCCATGGCGATCTTCACCGCCTGCCGTGTGTAGTCCTGGTGCGGGCCGCGCCGGCCGAAGCCGCCGCCGGCATGCATCTTGTTCACATAGACCTTCTCCAGCGGCAGGCCCGACACTTCGGCGGCAGCGGCGATCGACGACTCGCCGTTCTGCGTGCCGACCCAGACCTCGAGACGGTCCGGCGAATACAGCGCGGTCGCGGTCTGCGGCTCCATCGTCGCGTGGTTCATGAAGCCAGTCGTGTACTCGGCTTCGATCAGCTGGTGCGCGGACGAGAAGGCCTGGTCGGCGTCGCCGTCCTTGCGTGCGACCGGCACCTTGGGCGCTTCCAGTCCCTCGCGCAGATAGGCCATGATCGACTGGCTCGAGATTTTGTCCTTGCCGCCGTTCTCCCACTCGACCTTCACCTGCTTCAGCGCCTGGTTCGCGCGCCACCAGCTGGTCGCCACGACCGCGACCCAGTCGTCGGCGACGACCACCTGCTTCACGCCCGGCATCGTCAGCGCCGCTGCATCGTCGACGCTCTTCACGAAACCGCCGAACACCGGGCTTTGCCGGATCGATGCATGCAGCATGCCCGGCAGGCGCACGTCGGATGCATAGACCTGCGAGCCGTTCACCTTGGCCGGGATGTCGAAGCGGGCCGGCGAGGTGCCGGCGATCTTCCATTGTTTCGGGTCCTTCAGCGGCGGGTTTTCCGGCACCGGCATCGTCGATGCCAGCGCGGCCAGCTCGCCGTAGCGCGCCTGCTTGCCGGACGCATGCGTGACCACGCTGTTGGCCGCGCTGCACTCGGATGCCGGCACGCCCCACTGCTGTGCCGCAGCGGCAATCAGCATCTCGCGTGCGGCTGCGCCGCCCTTGCGCACGTATTCATGCGAATCGCGGATGCCGCGGCTGCCGCCGGTCGACATGTCTTTCCAGACCTTCTTGCGGCGCATGTGTTCGTTGACGTCCGCGTATTCGGGGCGCACCTTGCTCCAGTCGCACTCCAGCTCTTCGGCGACCAGCTGCGCGAGGCCGGTGAACGTGCCCTGGCCGAGCTCGGAACGGGCGATGCGGATGCTCACGGTGTCATCCGGCCGGATCACGACCCAGTGCGTCACTTCGGGGGCGGCGTCCTGCGATGCCGCCAGTGCGGCGCGGCCCTGGATGCCGAGGACAAAGGCGCCGCCGAGTGCGGCGGCCTGTTTCAGGAAAGTGCGGCGGGACGAACGGGGCGATGCTGTGCTCATGCGGTGACTCCGTGCGGTTGGTTTTGTTATGCGCGGATTTTACCTGCAACCGCCTCGTCGTCCGCGCTCCTCGCCTCAGGGCAGCCGGTCGGCGAGGAAGCGGGCAGCGCGGTCGGAGATCACCAGCACCAGCTTCAGCCGTGCGCGGGTCATGCCGACAAACAACTTGCGAAAATTCTTGTCATCCATGGCGTCGAAATCGATCTCGGTGAAGATCACCGCCGGCGCCGACTGCCCCTTGAAGCGATAGACCGATTCGGCCAGCAGTTCGCCTTCGCGGAAGACCGGGTTGCCGAACAGGTCGTAGCTGCCGTCAAAGGATTTCAACGTATGGTGTCCAAGCGCGTCGAGATTCAGCAGCGCCGAATGCTCGCGCCCGCGAAAGCTCACCAGCGCAATGTCCTGCCGCGTGAAGCCGGCGCCGAGGCAGCGCGTGATCGCCTGCCTTGTCTGCGCATGCATCTGGCCCGCGTCCCCGGCCGGCCAGCTGAGCACCTCGATGTCGGCGCCGGCAAAAGGACTGGAGGCGTCGATGGCCAGCGGCGCCGGCGACATCGCTGTCAGCAACTGCACCACCTGTCGCGGGCTGCGGAAATTGCTGTCCGCATGCAGCGTGACCCAGCCCGGCAGCGGCACCGGTTCACGCGCGTACAGGTTTTGCAGCGGATCTTCCAGCCACAGCGCGCGGCCGCCATCCTTCAGCAGGCGCAGCAGCGCGTCGCGCCAGCCTTCGGAAAAGTCCTGTCCTTCATCGACGATCAGCACGTCGAAGCGCCAGTCCGACGGCAGCGCGGCCTGCCCGAGGTGCGCCTCCAGCTGTTGCCACACCTGCGGATCGGCATAGTCGGGCAGCAGGCCGGTGGCGCGCGCAAACAGGTCGCACAGCTGGTGGTAGTTGGCGACGCGTCCGCCGGCCGGCAGCAGCCGCTGCACATGGTCTGCCAGCGGCCGGTTGTAGCAGACATACAGCGGCTTCAGGCCGGCGCTGATCGCGGCCTCGAATTCGGCCAGCGCCAGCTGGGTCTTGCCGCTGCCGGCCGTGCCGGTCACGCGCAGGCGGAACGGCGAAAACTCGAGCTTGCGCGCCCACGTCGCCAGCCCGCCCGAGATTCGCGTGACCAGCGCATTCGCCTGCCCGATCATCGAGCTCGGGTCGGGTACCAGTTGCAGCACATTGCCAAGGAAGCGCAGCACGCGTTCGCGCTGCGCGCTGACGGGCGTCAGCGGCAGGATCTCGCGCACCACCGCTGGCAATTGCTCACGCCGGCGCGCGTCGACGATGCGGTCGGCGGCGATGCCCGCGGTCTCGACCTTCCTGACCTGATAGTCGGGGCAATACAGCAGGTAGTCGATGGCCAGCGGCTCGCCGGCATGGCCGAAGCGCTGCTTCAGCGCCGCCACCGCGCGCATGATCTGGTTGCGCACCAGCTTCGGCTTGTCCATGCCGGCATAGCGTTTTGCCAGACCCTCGTCGGTCTCGGTCAGGAAGCCGGACTTTTGCTCGACCAGCAGCAGGCGGCCATCGGGCGCGACGATAATGAAATCGACTTCGCCGTAGGCGGACCAGCCTTTTTCGACATTCGTCCAGTGCACGCCGTGGAAGACGGTGTAGTCGTCCGACAGCGACTGCTCCAGCAGGGACAGGGTTTCGATCTCGCGTTGCGCTGCGCCGGTGACGGCCAGCTCGCGCCAGCCCGGGGGTTGAATGTGCGCCATGGTGGGTCCGCAGTTAGCCAGCCGCCATTCTAGAGGCTGTCATGCCGCTGCATCACACGATTGCGGCCGGGCATTGCGCGTGTTGCGTGCCGGCGCGCGCGCCGCTGGTAAACTCGCGCGATTCATCAGCGGAGACATTTCATGGATATCGTGGCCCTCATCATCGGACTCGTTGCAGGGCTTGCCGCCGGCGCGTTGCTGGTGTCGGCGCTGGGCCGGGGCCGTCAGGCCGAACTCGCTGCCACGCAGGAAAGGTTGCGCATGACCGAAGGGCAACTTGCGCAGTCGGCCCAGCAGGGCGAGCAGCTGCGCGGCGAACTGTCGGCTGCACGCGAGGCGCTCGCGAGCGTGAACACGCGGCTGGAAGAGGTGCGCCGGAATGCCGACGAGCAGCTGCGGCAGCTGCAGCAGATGAACGAGTCCGCGCGCAAGTCGCTGACCGAGGAATTCCAGAACCTCGCCAATGGCATCCTCGAAGACAAGTCGCGCCGCTTCAGCGAGCAGAACGTCGAGAACATCGGCAACCTGCTGAACCCGTTCCGCGAACGCCTGAACGAGTTCAAGTCTCGCGTCGAGGAAATGCACCACCAGGACGCGCAGCAGCAGGCGGCGCTGCGCACCGAACTGAAACAGTTGCAGGAGCTGAACCAGCGGATGACCGCCGAGGCGCATGACCTCGCGACCGCGCTGAAAGGGCAGGCGAAGAAGCAGGGCAACTGGGGCGAGCTGGTGCTGGAGAACGTGCTGGCGCGCTCCGGCCTGCAGGAAGGACGGGATTACCGGCGCGAAGTCAGCTTCAACGGCGAGCAGGGCCGGCAGCGGCCGGACGTGATCATTTACCTGCCTGAAGACAAGCACCTGATCGTCGACGCCAAGGTCTCGCTGAACGCGTACACGCGCTATGTGAATGCCGATGACGAACTCGAGCGCAAGCAGGCGCTGAAGGAGCATGTGAAGGCGGTCGCGGACCGCATCTCCGAACTGGCCGACCGTCGCTATTTCGAGCTCGGCGACCTGAATTCGCCGGAAATGGTGTTCATGTTCGTGCCGATCGAATCGGCCTTCGTCGAGGCGCTGCGCGCCGACGAGAGCCTGTTCCAGCGCGCGCTCGAACAGAACGTGCTGGTGGCCACGCCCACCACGCTGCTGACGAGCCTGAATATCGTGCGCCAGCTGTGGCGGCTGGAAAAACAGAACGCGCACAGCGCCGCGCTGGCTGACAGCGCCGGCAAGCTGTACCACAAGCTGACCGTGTTCATCGGCACGATGGAAGAGCTGGGCCGCAAGCTCGACGGCGCGCGCGCCAGTTACACGAAGGCCTTCGGCCAGCTGTACGAAGGACGCGGCAACCTGATCAAGCAGGCGAAGGAATTCGAGCAGCTCGGCGTGGCGGTCAAGGGCACGCTGCCGCAGTATCTGGTCGACAAGGCGGAGCTCGAACTGGACCTGTTGCCGATGCCGACCGATGTGTTGCCGGCAGACGACGATCCGGCCGCGGAGGATCGCGCCGCCTGATGCGGCGCAGCGTGCCTTCCGTAGCGAAGGCTGCTATCAATCGGGTGTCTTCATCACGCCGGGAGGTCCCGATGAAACGCATCCGCATGCCGGGCTTCATGAAAGGACTGGCGCTGCTGTCGGCGCTGTCGGCCGCCGTTGCCGGGGCCGGAGCGCACGAGCTCAGCGCGCGCGAGTGCATGGAAGGCGCCGATTACATCCGCAACGCCGCGCTGTCGCGTGACGGCGGGATGACGGAGGCGGCTTTCATGGACGTGTTCGAGCGCGACATGCAGCTGATCGCACGCGTGCCGCCGTCGCTGCGCTGGTTCGTGCAGGACGACGAAGACGAGGCCTTGCTGCGCGCGGCGCTGGACGAGGTGTTCAGCCGGCCGCAGGCGCCGCAGCAGCATGCGCTGGATTTTGCCCGGGCCTGCGTGCCGCGCACCGGCGAATGGAAATCGCTCGGCTACCGGCAGATCTGAAAGTTCACAACGCGCGATATCTGCGCGCAATAAAAAAGCCCGCACCAGGTGCGGGCTTTGCGTTGACGCTGTACCGGTCAGAACACGTAGTTGGCGCGCACGCCGACGATGTAGTTGCGACCCGGCGAGGTCTCGAAGAAACGCGAGCCGCCGTCGTTGACCTTGACCGAACCGATGTAATCGGTGTCGAGCAGGTTTTCGATGCGTGCGTACTCGGTCACGCGCCACTTGCCCACCACTTGCTGCAGGCTGGCACGCAGGTTGACGATCGTGTAGGACGGCGCGGCATCGCTGTTGCCGTCGTTCACGTAAACCTTGCTGTTGTAGCGCGCTTCGATGGCGCCGCTGAAGCCGATCGGACGATATTTGTAGGCCGCCTCGGCATACAGCTGCGTCTTGTAGGTGCCGGGGATGCGGTTGCCGCTGACGTCCGCGCCGCGGATGGTCACGCCGTCGCCGTATTTCGCGTCCAGCAGCGTGTAGGCTGCGAACAGGCTCAGGTTCGACGACACCGCATGCTCGACCGACAGTTCCGCGCCGCTGCGCTTGGTCTCGCCGGCATTGCCGTACACCGTGTACGTCGAGCTGTTGGTCACGACGATCTCGTCCTTGGTCGTGATGTCGAACACCGCGGCGTTGACGCGGGTGCGTTCCGACGCCAGCCACTTGGTGCCGATTTCGACGTTGGTGCTGGAGCTCGGCTTGAGGGTGGTGTTCGCGCCGGTCGGGTTGGTCGCGTCGTTGTACGAGATCTCGATCAGGTTCGGCGCCTCGAAGCCGCGGCCCACGTTCGCGTAGAAGTTCAGCGTCGGCGCTGCCTTGAACACGACGCCGGCGACCGGGATCGTCTTGTCGAAGTCAAACTTGCCGTTGTTGGTGCCGATGCGGTCGTTCAGGCTCATCGAGATGCTGGAATGGCGCACGCCGGCATGCAGGTCCCACTGGTCGGCCAGCGAGTACGTGCCTTGCACGTACTGGTCGATGTTGCTCGCCTTTTGCGTCTCGTCACGGTTGTACGCCGGGTTCGCGACGACGTTGTAGCCCGAGTCGACCATCGTGTACTTGCCCGACGCCGAATCGTACAGCTGGTTCGAGTCCTTGCGCGCGTCGGTCTGGTAGCCGGCGGTCAGGCCGAAGGTCACCACGTAGGCGCGGCCGTTCAGCTGGCCGCGGTTGGTGCCCTGCAGGTCGACGCCGTAGAAGTCACGGTCGATCTGGCTCAGGCGGCCGCGGTTGTTCGCGCCGGAGGTCGACGCCAGGTAGCCGTCGCTGGTACGGTTGCCTGCGTAGGTGATGATGTTGAGCTTGTTGTTGGCGTCGATCGTCTTCTCGAAGTTGAAGCCGATCTGCGTGTTGGTCTTCTCGCCATGCGTGTTGAAGCCGACGGCGCGCACCTGGGCGCCGGCCGGGTTGTAGAACGGGTCGCCGCGGAAGGCCGACGGCGTGTTGGCGTCGCCGACGCGCTTGAGGCCGCCCGGATCCTGCGCATCCTGCTGGAACCAGTTGAACATCGTGGTCAGCTTCGAGTCTTCCGACAGCGCCACGCCGAGGCGGATGGTCGCTTGCTGCTTTTCCGACGCGCTCTGCTTGCGGAAGCCGTCGGACGACGAGTCGGACGTCGAGATCAGGTAATTCACGTTGCCGCGGGTGCCGGCCGCCTCGATGGCCGAGCGTCGCGTGCCGTAGCTGCCGGCATAGAAATCAGCGCCGATTTCCGGCGATTCCGGCGGGGTCTGGGTGAACAGCTGAATCACGCCGCCCGACGAGTTGCCGTACATGGCCGAGAACGGGCCACGCATCACTTCGATGCCGCCGATCGAGCCGAGGTCGACGTTGCCCGGCGTACCAATGCCGTCCGGCATGGTCATCGGGATGCCGTCAACGTACAGGCGCACACCGCGCACGCCGAAGGTCGAGCGCGCGCCGAAGCCGCGCGAGGAAATCTGCAGGTCGCTGGAGTTCTGGTTGCGGTATTGCGCGGTCACGCCCGGCACACGGATCAGGCTCTCGGAGAGGCTGATGCGCGGCTGCGCTTCCTGGATGCTGTCTTTTTCGATCTTGTCGATCGACATCGGCAGGTCGAAGCTGTCTTGCTCGACGCGGGTAGCGGTCACGACGACCGGCGACAGTACTTTGGTCTCGTCTTCGGCGACGGCCATGCCACTGCCGAAGCAGCCGGCGATCAGCACGGCCAGGGTTGTTTTATTGGTTTTCATCGGCGGAATTTCCGTAGGTTCTGGAAGGTGGGGGGAGGATAGCCGAACCGGCAAGGACTTCTGCTAGTGAAATTCATGAATTTTTTCTTCTGCGAAACTTTTTCATCGACTATTCCGGGGTATTTGCGGTGAAATTGTTGATTGGCCGAAAGACAGGCAGAAAAAAGGCAAAAAAAAGACGGCCGCAAAGGGCCGTCTTCCTGATGCAGCCGGCACAAGGCCGGCTACGCTCCGCGGATTAGCGGTTAGCGATGTACATCGTGATTTCGAAGCCGAAACGCAGGTCGGTTGCTGCCGGGGTGGTCCATGCCATGATGATCTCCTGTTTACCTGAAAAGTTGGATTTGTATTTGCCAGCCAGGGGAGCTAGCCGGCGTAATGAATCATCCGCGAACGCCGTCCGGCATGCATCCGCGAAACGCGTAAATCTGTCTAATGAAATTCATGAACCGACCGGGCAGGCCGTCCGGCGCCGGCACGGCGTCCCCGCCGGGACTGCTATGATCGGGCGAAACGACAAAGCGGCGCGCAATGCACGCTGCCGCCCCCGATGAAGACCATGACCACCGACACCGCCATTCAGGCCGACCGCGCCGGCCGGCACCCGCCGTTGCCCGGGAAGGGCATGAGCCTGCGGCTGAAGATCAACCTGATCTTTTCCATCCTGACCCTGCTGATTTTCTCGGTGCTGATCTCGGTCGAGCTGGCGGCTACCCGTGCCAGCGTGCGCGAGGAGATGGAAGCCTCCGGCCGGATCGCCTCGCAGCTGCTCGGCCGCATCGGCGATTACTACGGCGACGATGGCCTGTCCGGGTTGGTCGGCTTCCTGCGCGCGACCGGCCGCGTGCGCGCCAACGACATCCGGCTGTATGACCGCCACGGTACGCTGCTGTACGAATCGCCGCCGTCGCAATACAAGGCTGGCCGTGACGCGCCCGGCTGGTATGCGGCGCTGATCCGTCCGGCCAAACTCGAGCAGGTGATCCTGGTGCGGCAGGCGCGGCTGGTGGTCAGTACCAACCCGACGCGGGCAATCCTCGATGGCTGGGACAACCTGCGCGACATCATGCTGGCGCAAATCACGCTGCTGGCGCTGGCGGACCTGCTGATTTTCTGGCTGGTCGGGCGCTGGATCGCGCCGCTCGAGCGCATCGAGCGCGGTCTGAGCGAGATCGAACAGGGTGATCATCATGTCCGGCTGCCGCCGCTGCCCGGCAAGGAAGCCGGCCAGATGGGGCGCGCTTTCAACCGGATGGCGCAGGCAGTCGAGGACAACATCCAGGTCCGGCAGGCCAGCGCCGAGGCGCAGGCCCGGCTGGACGCGCAGCGCGAATTCACGATGCTGCTGCATGCGCGCATTGAAGAGGAGCGCGCGGCGCTGGCGCGCGAACTGCATGACGAGCTGGGCCAGTCGCTGACGGCGATCCGCAGCATCGCCAAGTCGATGATGCAGCATGCCGACGTGGCCGGCGGCCCGCTCGAGCGCCACGCGAAGATGCTGTTCGACACCGCCGGCATGACCTCCGATGCAATGCGCCGCATGATTCCGCGGTTGCGCCCGATCCAGCTGGAGGGCATGGGCCTGGTCGACGCGGTGCGTGACCTGCTGACCGAGACCCAGCAGAACCATCCCGACGTGAAGTTCGAGCTGCAGGTCGGCGATCCGCTGCCGCCGCTGGACGACGCGCTGGAGTTGTCGGCCTACCGGATCGTGCAGGAAGCGGTGACGAACGTGGTCCGGCATGCGCAGGCGACGCGCGCGCAGGTCAGTCTCGGCAGGGTGGACGGGCAGCTGGCGCTGGTGATCGCCGATAATGGCAGGGGCTCCACCGCGTTGCAGCGCGACGGGCACTATGGCGTGCGCGGCATGCAGGAGCGCGCGTCCGCGCACGGCGGCGATGTGGCGTTCAGGCCGGCGGCCGGCGGCGGCCTCGAAGTCAGCGTCAGGCTGCCGTTGAAGGAAAGCAGCAAGGGACAGAATGAAAAAAATGATTAACGTGATGCTGGTCGACGACCATGCGGTGGTGCGCTTCGGTTTTCGCATGTTGCTGGAGGCGACCGAGGACATCAAAGTCGTCGCCGAGGCCGATTCGGCCGAGACCGCCTATCAGCAGATCCCTGCGGCCAAACCGGACGTGATCGTGATGGACATCTCGCTCGGCGGCACCATGGGCGTCGAGGCGACGCGCCGCATCGTCGCGCGCGACAAGATGGCCAAGGTGCTCGGGCTGTCGTCGCATGAAGACCCGAGCTACGTCCGCTACATGCTGAAGGCCGGCGCGCTCGGCTACCTGTCCAAGCGCAGCGCGCCGGACGAGCTGATCCATGCGATCCGCCAGGTCAGCGAAGGGCGGATGTACATCGACACCCAGTTGTCGCAGCGGATGGCGCTGGAAGAATTCAATGGCGAGAAAAGCCCGATCGAGGTGTTGTCGGAGCGCGAGTTCGGCGTGTTCATCCAGCTGGCAAAGGGGCTGTCGGTGAACCAGATCGCCGAACTGCTGAACATCTCGCCGCGCACGG
>CAYZXP010000051.1:0-13893 GCA_964482415.1 uncultured Bifidobacterium sp.
CGAAGAAGTACGGCCACGAAGGCCTGCCGGATGACACCATCCACATCCAGCTGCAAGGCACCGCCGGCCAGTCGTTCGGCGCGTTCCTCGCTCACGGCGTCACCTTCGACCTCGTCGGTGAAGGCAACGACTATGTCGGCAAGGGCCTGTCGGGCGGTCGCATCATCGTGCGTCCGAACACCGAGTTCCGCGGTCGTGCAGTCGACAACATCATCATCGGCAACACCGTGCTGTACGGTGCGATCGCGGGTGAAGCCTTCTTCAACGGCGTCGGCGGCGAGCGTTTCGCGGTGCGTAACTCCGGTGCCGTCACCGTAGTGGAAGGCACCGGCGACCATGGCTGCGAATACATGACCGGCGGTACCGTGGTCGTGCTGGGCAGCACCGGCCGCAACTTCGCAGCCGGCATGTCGGGCGGCATCGCCTACGTGTACGACGAAGACGGTTCGTTCGCGAAGAAATGCAACATGGCGATGGTTGCGCTGGAGCCGGTGCTGACCGCCTCCGAGCAGGAAACCACGGTGGCGAAGTCCGGCTGGCACAGCATGACCCGCGGCGGCGAGCGCCAGACCGACGAGGCAATCCTGAAGGGCCTGATCGAGCGTCACTTCAAGCACACCGGCAGCACGCGCGCACGCACGCTGCTCGATGACTGGAGCAACGCACGCGCCAAGTTCGTCAAGGTCTTCCCGACCGAGTACAAGCGCGCGCTGGGCGAGATGCATGCCGCCGCCCAGGCCAAGGACAAAGTCACAGCTTAAGCAGAGAAGAGAACAACATGGGTAAAGTCACCGGTTTTCTGGAATACCAGCGCCTGCAAGAGGCGAGCGAAGCCCCGGGTTCGCGTCTGAAGCACTACAAGGAATTCGTGCTGCACCTGTCCGACGCGGACGCGAAGGTGCAGGGCGCGCGCTGCATGGATTGCGGCATCCCGTTCTGCAACAACGGCTGCCCCGTGAACAACATCATCCCGGACTGGAATGATCTCGTTTACAACGGCAACTACCGCGAGGCGCTCGACGTCCTGCACTCGACCAATAACTTCCCGGAGTTCACCGGCCGCATCTGCCCCGCACCGTGCGAGTCGGCGTGCACGCTTGGCATCAACAGTGATGCCGTGGGCATCAAGTCGATCGAGCACTTCATCATCGACAAGGGTTGGGAAAACGGTTGGGTGGTACCGCAGCCGGCCGCTGCCAGGACCGGCAAGAAAGTTGCCGTGGTCGGCGCCGGCCCCGCGGGCATGGCGGCTGCACAGCAGCTCGCGCGCGCCGGTCACGATGTGACCGTGTTCGAGAAGAATGACCGCGTCGGCGGCCTGCTGCGCTACGGCATTCCCGACTTCAAGATGGAGAAGTCGCACATCGATCGCCGCGTCGAGCAGATGAAGGCCGAAGGCGTGAGCTTCCGTACCGGCGTGCTGGTCGGCAAGGATTTCCCGAAGGAGATCATGAATCTCGCGAAGGAAACCGTGTCGCCCGAGCAGCTGCAGAAAGAGTTCGACGCCGTGGTCATTACCGGCGGCGCCGAGCAGCCGCGCGACCTGCCGGTGCCGGGCCGCGAGCTCGACGGCGTGCATTTCGCGATGGAATTCCTGCCGTTGCAGAACCGCGTGAACGCCGGCGACAAGCTGAAGGACCAGATCATGGCCACCGGCAAGCATGTGGTCGTGATCGGCGGCGGCGACACCGGTTCCGACTGTGTCGGCACCTCGAACCGTCACGGCGCCGCATCGGTCGCGCAGTTCGAGCTGATGCCGATGCCGCCGGAGCATGAAAACAAGCCGCTGGTGTGGCCGTACTGGCCGACCAAGCTGCGTACCTCGTCGTCGCACGAAGAAGGCTGCGAGCGCGACTGGGCGGTGGCCACCAAGCGTCTCGAAGGCAAGAACGGCAAGGTCGAGAAGCTGATCGCCGCGCGCGTCGAATGGAAAGACGGCAAGATGGTCGAAGTGCCGGATTCCGAGTTCGAGATGAAGGCCGACCTCGTGCTGCTGGCAATGGGCTTCGTGTCGCCGGTGGCGTCGGTGCTGGATGCGTTCGGCATCGACAAGGATGCGCGCGGCAACGCGAAGGCGACTACTGACGGCGACGGCTGCTACCAGACCTCGGTGCCGAAGGTGTTCGCGGCAGGCGACATGCGTCGCGGCCAGTCGCTGGTGGTGTGGGCGATTCGCGAAGGCCGTCAGTGCGCACGCGCTGTTGACGAATTCCTGATGGGTTCGTCGGTGCTGCCGCGCTGATCCGTACGGCAAGCCATTCGCCGAAAGGCCCGGGAGTGATCCCGGGCCTTTTTGCTTTTCGGCGCCGGTGGCAAAAGCTTATCGAAAGTAAAATCAACAGCGAAACGAACCCCGTGCGCGAAGCGCACCTCAACGACCGGAGAATCCATGCCCCATGACGTCAGCCTGATCGCGACCATTGCCGCCGGTTTCGGCCTGGCGCTGGTATTCGGATTCATCGCGATTCGCCTGCGCATGCCGCCGCTGGTCGGTTACCTGCTGGCCGGTATCCTGATCAGCCCGACGACGCCCGGTTTTGTCGCGGATATCGGACTGGCCGGGCAGTTGGCCGAGATCGGCGTGATGCTGCTGATGTTTGGTGTCGGGCTGCATTTCTCGCTGGACGACCTGATGGCCGTCAGAGGCATCGCCGTGCCTGGTGCGATCGTGCAGATTGCGGCAGCGACCGTGCTGGGCCTTGTCACGGCGATGTTCTGGGGCTGGGACTTCGGCCCGGCGCTGGTGTTCGGGCTGTGCCTGTCGGTCGCTAGCACCGTGGTGCTGTTGCGCGCGCTCGAGGCGCGCGGACTGCTGAAATCCATCAACGGACAGATCGCGGTGGGCTGGCTGGTCGTCGAGGATCTCGTGATGGTGCTGGTGCTCGTGCTGCTGCCGGCGCTGGCTGGTGTCCTGATGCCCTCGGAAGCGGGCAGCGGCAGCGGCTGGCAACTGTGGGAAACCATCGGCGTCACGCTGGCAAAGGTGGCAGGCTTCATCGCGCTGATGCTGGTCGTTGGCCGGCGCCTGCTGCCGAAGCTGCTCTGGTGGGTCGCTCGCACCGGCTCGCAGGAATTGTTCACGCTGAGCGTGGTTGCGGTGGCGGTCGGCGTTGCGTTCGGTGCGGCCAAGCTGTTCGATGTGTCGTTCGCGCTCGGTGCCTTCTTCGCCGGCATGATGTTGCGCGAGTCGGAGTTCAGTCACCGCGCGGCCGATGAGTCGCTCCCTTTGCGCGACGCGTTCGCCGTGCTGTTCTTTGTGTCGGTCGGCATGCTGTTCGACCCGGCTGTCATCTGGGACGAGCCGATGAAGTTGCTGGCGGTGGTTGCGATCATCATGATTGGAAAAACGATTGCCGCCGTCGCGCTGGTGCTGCTGTTTCGCTATCCGCTGAACACCGCGCTGACAGTCGGCGCGAGCCTCGCGCAGATCGGTGAGTTCTCCTTCATCCTGGCCGGGCTGGGGGTGGCGCTGAACCTGATGCCGCCCGAGGGGCAGAGCCTGGTGCTGGCCGGCGCGCTGATCTCGATCGCGCTGAATTCCGCCGTATTCGGCGTGATGGAGCCGTTGCGGCAGTGGATATTGCGGCGCCCGGCGCTCGCGCGGCGACTTGAGTTGCGTGACGATCCGCTGGCGCAGCTGCCGATGTCCACCGACCACCGGCGGTTGAGCGGTCAGGTGGTGATTGCGGGCTACGGGCGGGTGGGCAGGCTGGTTGCGCAGTCGCTGAGCGAGGCCGACATTCCCTTTGTGGTCGCCGAACAGAATCGCGAGCTGGTCGATGCCTTGCGCCGCGACGGGCTCTCTGCCGTCAGCGGTGACGCGGCCACGCCGGAGGTGCTGATCCAGGCCCACATTGCGCGCGCCGCGATGCTGGTGATCGCCATCCCCGGCACCGTCGATGTGCGCAGGATGGTGGCGATCGCCAGAACGCTGAACCCCGGCATCCGGGTCGCGTTGCGCACGCAGAGTGACGATGAGGCGGAGCTGCTGCGCAAGGATACCGGCGGCGCGGTCTTTCTTGCCGAGCACGAGCTCGGCCGCAACATGTCCGCGCATGTGCTGGAACAGCTGCGCGGCCATGCCTGAACCAACCGGATAACTGACTGAAAGCCGCACATGAGGACAAGCACGACGAATCCGTTTCAGCCGCAGGCGTTTGCCGGCACCGGTCTTGTGGCGGCCGGCCTGCTGCTGGCGGCGCTTGCGGGTTTGGCCAGTCATGACGCCATCGCGCAATCGCAGGCGCTGCAAAATTCGCCGGCCACCGATGCGGCGGGTGACGGCCAACTGCACTTCTGGGCTGTCAACGAAGGCGGGGCACGCATCTATCGGCCGGATGCGGGTGCCTGTGCGCGTGTCGGCGGACTATCCGCCCAGTATGCCGACGCCATCTCCGGCAGGTACCGCGTGCCGGCGTATACGCTGAAGGTCGTCAGCGTCCGGCCGCCGGACGGGCAATCCGGCTGCGTGGTGGTCCTCGACACGCCGGAGGGCACGCGGGAATGCCGGCTGGGCTCGGTGATGAAAACCTTCGGCGGCAGTTACCTTGCGCATACCTATGCGCAGGAGGCCGATGGCAGCGTTCGCTACGTGGCCGGCGACTGTCGCTGAGTGACGAGCCTGTGGTGGCGCCAGTCGGCAGGCAGTAGGGCCGGCGTTGCAAGGTGGCCTGAGTCCGTTCGCGATGGTCCCTTGTGATTCATTCTCGGCAAGCATTCTGCCGCGCTGGCATACAATAACGGCTTTGAATCCTTCGCGTCTCTTCCGTGGCCAACCTCGTCGACATCCGCGACCTGCATTTCGCCTATAACGAGCGTCCCATCCTGACCGGCCTGAACATGCAGTTCAAGCGTGGTCAGGTGATCGCCGTGATGGGCGGCTCCGGCTCGGGCAAGACCACCGTGCTGCGGTTGATCGGCGGCCAGTTGCGCGCACAGTCGGGCAGCGTGACGGTCGACGGACAGGAGGTCGGCGGCCTGAACCAGCAGGGGCTGTACGATCTGCGGCGGCGCATGGGCATGCTGTTCCAGCACGGCGCGCTGTTCACCGACCTGTCCGTGTTCGACAACGTGGCATTTCCGCTGCGCGAGAACACGCAACTGCCGGAGTCGATGATTCGTGACCTGGTGCTGATGAAGCTGCACTCGGTCGGCCTGTCCAACGCGGCCGCGCTGAAGCCGGGCGAGGTCTCAGGCGGCATGGCGCGCCGGGTTGCGCTGGCGCGGGCGATCGCGCTGGACCCGCAGCTGATCATGTACGATGAGCCGTTCGCCGGCCTTGATCCGATCTCGATGGGCGTGATCGCGAACCTGATCCGCAAGCTCAATGACGCGCTGGGGTCGACCTCGATCCTGGTGTCGCACGACGTGCACGAGTCTTTCCTGATCGCCGACTATGTGTATTTCCTGTCGAAGGGGAAGATCGTCGCGCACGGCACGCCGCAGCAGATGCGCGACTCCGGCGATCCCTTCGTGCGCCAGTTCGTCAATGCCGAAGCCGACGGGCCGGTGCCTTTCCATTTCGCCGGCCGCTCGATCGGTGAACAGCTCGGGCTGGAGGGCGCAAAATGATTGACCTGCTCGCAAGGCTGGGCAGCAGCGTGCGCGGCGGACTCGCCGACCTCGGCCTGGCAGCGCGCACCTTTGCCGCGTTGCTGATGGCGGCGGGCGGGCTGTTGCGGCGGCCGCGGCTGGTCACGGACCAGGTGCATTTCATCGGCAACTATTCGCTGGTGATCATTGCCGTGTCCGGCCTGTTCGTCGGCTTCGTGCTGGGGCTGCAGGGCTACTACACGCTGAACAAGTACGGTTCCGAAGAAGCGCTCGGGTTACTGGTGGCGCTGTCGCTGGTACGCGAACTGGGACCGGTGGTGACGGCGCTGCTGTTTGCAGGCCGTGCCGGCACGTCGCTGACAGCCGAGATCGGCCTGATGAAGGCCGGCGAGCAGCTGGCAGCGATGGAGATGATGGCGGTCGATCCGGTCCGGCGCGTGCTGGCGCCGCGCTTCTGGGCCGGCGTGATCGCGATGCCGCTGCTGGCGGCAGTGTTTTCGGCAGTCGGCGTGCTCGGCGGCTATGTGGTCGGCGTGCGCATGATCGGTGTCGACGAGGGCGCGTTCTGGTCGCAGATGCAGGGCGGCGTCGAGCTGTGGGCCGATGTCGGCAATGGCGTGTTGAAGAGCGTCGTGTTTGGCGTTGCCGTCACTTTCATCGCGCTTCAGCAGGGCTACCGTGCCGATCCGACGCCGGAAGGCGTCGCCCGGGCGACCACGCGTACCGTGGTGATCGGCTCACTGATGGTGCTGTGGCTGGATTTCCTGCTGACGGCACTGATGTTTTCGTAAAACCCGCGTTTTCTGACGAGGCAATAAGATGCAACGCAAATCCCTCGATGTGTGGGTCGGCCTGTTCGTGCTGCTGGGCGCGGCCGCGATCATGTTCCTTGCCCTGAAGGTCGGCAACCTCAGCTCGATGAGCTTCGGCCCCGGCTACAAGGTGCTCGCACGCTTCGACAACATCGGCGGCCTCAAGCCGCGTGCGGCGGTAAAGAGTGCCGGCGTGGTGGTCGGGCGCGTCGAGTCGATCGCTTTTGACGACAAGACTTTCCAGGCGACGGTCACGCTGCGCATGCAGGCCGACGTGCAGTTCCCGAAGGACAGCTCGGCAAAGATCCTGACGGCTGGCCTGCTGGGCGAACAGTACATCGGCATCGAACCCGGCGGCGACGAGAAAAACCTGATCGAAGGTGACCGCATCAAGAGCACGCAATCGGCGATCGTGCTGGAAAACCTGATCAGCCAGTTCTTGTTCAGCAAGGCGGCCGAGGGCAGCAAAGGGGCAGGGGAATGAAAAAACGTACCGTACGTCGCGCGCTTGGCGCCGGGATGGCCTCGCTCTTGCTGGCCGGTTGCGCCAGCACGCCCGGCATGGGCAGCGATCCGCGCGATCCCTTCGAGCGCTACAACCGCAACATGTTCGCGTTCAACGATGCGCTCGACCGCAACGTGCTCAAGCCGGTCGCTACCGGCTATGCCGACTATACGCCGGCCTTTGTCCGCACCGGCATCGGCAATTTTTTCGGCAACCTCGGCGATGTCTGGACTTCGGTAAACAACTACCTGCAGCTCAAGCCCCGTGAGGGATCGCAGGACCTGGCGCGCGTGATCTTCAACACCACCTTCGGCATCGTCGGCCTGGTCGATGTGGCCACGCCGATGGGATTGCCGAAGCATGACGAAGACTTTGGCCAGACGCTCGGCGTCTGGGGCGTGAAGTCGGGGCCTTATCTGGTGCTGCCTTTCTTCGGCGCCAGCACCGTGCGCGACGGTCTGGCCAAGCCGGTCGACCTGTATGCCGACCCGGTGAACCAGTTCGACAGCGTGCGCGTGCAGAATTCAGCCCGCGCGATCCGTGTCGTCGATACCCGCGCCGAAATGCTCGGCGCCTCCAGCCTGCTGGAAGATGTGGCGCTGGACCGGTATCAATTCCTGCGCGACGCCTACCTCCAGCGCCGGCAATCGCGCGTCCGCGACGGCGAGCCCGAGCCGGAGAATCCGCAAGACTGACGGGCCGGCGGGAGATTGTCGGGTTGTAACGAATGTTGTCGGATTAGCCGACTTCGCCTGCATTGGTTATCATGCGGGTTCAACCAAGGTGGCGACGCTCCCGCGCCCTTCGCACTGACTCCGATGAATATCCTCAAGTATCTTTCCGCTGTCCTCTTTACCTCCTTCTCGCTGCTGTCGGCCGGTGCCGGCGCGCAGGAGGCTCCCGACGTGCTGATCAAGCGCGTCAGCGAGGAAATCCTTGACTTGGCCAGGACGGACAAGCAGATCCAGGCGGGCAATCAGCAGCGCATCATGGAGGTCGTGCAGGGCAAGATTCTGCCGCACGTCGATTTTCACCGGATGACCGCATCGGCCGCAGGACGCTACTGGCGCGAGGCGAATGCCGAGCAGCAGGCGGCGCTGACCAGCGAATTCAAGACGCTGCTGATCTACACCTACTCCGGTGCGATCGCGCAGATCCGCAACCAGAAGCTCGAGTTCAAGCCGATGCGCGCGGCAGCCGACGATACCGACGTCGAAGTGCGCTCGAACGTGATCCAGCAGCGCGGCGAGCCGATCTCGCTGAACTACCGCCTCGAGAAGACGCCGGCCGGCTGGAAGATCTATGACGTGAACATCCTTGGCGCCTGGCTGGTCGAGACTTACAAGGGCAGCTTTTCAGCCGAGATCCAGAAGGGCGGCATCGACGGCCTGATCAAGGCACTGGCCGAGCGCAACAAGCGGCTCGCCGCCAATCCGCCGAAGCCGGCCATCAAGGGCTGATACGGATGAATTTCGCGCCGACCGTCCTGACACAGGCCGAAGCCGCCGACGTGGTGCGCGCCGGCCTGCAGGCGCTGGCTGACGGTGCGACCGGGATTGACCTCGGCGGCCTGCAGCGCTTCGATTCGACTGCCGTGGCCGCATTGCTCGAGTGGCGGCGTGCGGCGGCAGCGCGTGGCGTGCCGCTCCGGGTGACAGGCATGCCGGACGGGCTCGAGAGCCTGGCGCGCGTTTACGGCGTCTCGGACCTGCTGCAAGGCTGAGCGTTTTCCCGCAGGCGTCGCTGCCCCGTAGTGGCAGTCGACTCGCCGGATCGGCGGGCATTACCGTTGGCGGGTGGAAAATCCCCTATAATCAACGACTTTGCGCTGACTTTATCGTCGGCGCGCATGTCCTTTCCTTCCCAGCCAAAAATGGCCGCCATCCATATCGATCAAGTCAGCAAGCGCTATGGCTCGCTGCAGGCGCTCGGCGGTGTGTCGCTCGAGATCGCGCAAGGTGAATTCTTCGGGCTGCTTGGCCCCAACGGTGCAGGCAAGACGACGCTGATCTCCATCATCGCAGGGCTTGCGCGCGCCGACGCAGGGCGCGTCAGCATCCACGGGCACGACGTCGTCACGGACTATCGCAACGCGCGCCGCCACCTCGGCGTGGTGCCGCAGGAGCTGGTGTTCGATCCGTTTTTCTCGGTGCGCGAAACCTTGCGCATGCAGTCCGGGTATTTCGGCATCTCGAACAATGACGCGTGGATCGACGAGGTGCTGCATGAGCTCGGGCTGACATCGAAAGCTGACGTCAACATGCGCGCGCTGTCGGGCGGCATGAAGCGCCGCGTGCTCGTCGCGCAGGCGCTGGTGCACAAGCCGCCCGTGATCATGCTCGATGAGCCGACCGCAGGCGTTGATGTCGAGCTGCGCCAGACCCTGTGGAATTTCATCGGCCGGCTCAATCGCGATGGTCATACGGTGGTCCTGACGACCCACTACCTCGAGGAAGCGCAGGCGCTGTGCAACCGCATCGCGATGCTGAAGGCCGGGCAGGTGGTCGCCCTGGATTCGACCGCCGCGCTGATCCGCCGCATTTCAGGCTCGCAGCTGGTGGTCCGGCTGGCCGGCGGCAGCCTGCCGGCGTCGCTGCATCACCTCGTCTCGCATCCGGAAGAGTTGCAGCACGGCCGCCAGTACACGCTGCGCGTGAACCATCATGACGAGGTCGAGCCCATCCTGTCGACGATCCGCGAGGCCGGACTGGTGATGGAAGACCTGCAGCTGAACCAGGCTGACCTGGAGGACGTTTTCATCCAGATCATGGGAGGCGCGCAATGACGGGCTTTCGCACCCTGCTGTACAAGGAGTTGCTGCGCTTCTGGAAAGTGGCGACGCAGACACTGACCGCGCCAATCGTGACCGCGATGCTGTACCTGCTGATTTTCGGCCATGTGCTGGAGGAGCGTGTGCAGGTGTTCCCGGGGGTGTCGTACACCGCCTTCCTGGTGCCGGGGCTGGTGATGATGAGCGTGCTGCAGAATGCGTTCGCGAATTCGTCGTCGTCGCTGATCCAGTCGAAAATCACCGGCAACCTGGTGTTCGTTCTGCTGACGCCGCTGACGCACTGGGAAATGTTCGGCGCCTATGTGCTGGCCGCGATGATCCGCGGCTTCACGGTCGGGCTGGGCGTGCTGCTGATCACGGTCTGGTTCGCCAAGCTGTCGTTCGTCGCGCCGCTGTGGATTCTTGCGTTCGCGCTGCTGGGCGCAGCCATCCTCGGCACGATGGGCCTGCTGGCCGGCATCTGGGCGGAAAAATTCGACCAGCTCGCGGCTTTCCAGAACTTCCTGATCGTGCCGGCGACCTTCCTGGCCGGCGTGTTTTACTCGGTGCACTCACTGCCGCCATTCTGGCAGGCGGTATCGCACTTGAACCCGTTCTTTTATATGATCGACGGCTTCCGTTATGGCTTTTTCGGCCATTCCGACGTGCCGCCGGCAACCAGCCTGGCGATCGTGACGCTGTTCTTTGTCACGTTGTCCGCGATCGCCGTCACGCTGTTAAAGCGCGGCTACAAGCTGCGTAACTGATCCACGGAATTTTTGAGCAAAGGTTGAATCGTGCTGCCCACTCCTGATCTGATCAAGAACTACATTGCCTCTGGCCTCGAATGCACCCATCTGGAAGTGGAGGGGGACGGTCAGCATTTCACCGCGCTGATCGTGTCGCCCGCGTTCGCCGGCAAGCGCCTGATCCAGCGCCACCAGCTGGTGTATGCGGCGCTGGGCGACCGCATGAAAGCCGAGATCCACGCGCTGTCGATGAAGACGATGACGCCCGAGGAGTACCAGGGCTGATGGACAAGCTGCTGATCCGCGGCGGTCGCCGCCTGTCCGGCGAGATCCAGATTTCCGGCGCAAAGAACGCCGCGTTGCCGATCCTGTGCGCGGGACTGCTGACGGCCGACACGCTGGCACTGTCGAACGTGCCGAAGCTGCAGGACGTCGCGACGATGGAAAAGCTGCTGCGGCAGATGGGTCTGTCCGTCGAGGAAAAGGGCAGCGTGCTTGAACTGTGCGGCCGCGACGTGGCCAGGCTGGAGGCGCCGTACGAGCTGGTCAAGACCATGCGCGCGTCCATCCTCGTGCTGGGGCCGCTGCTGGCGCGCTTCGGCGAGGCCAAGGTGTCGCTGCCCGGCGGCTGCGCGATCGGTTCGCGTCCGGTCGACCAGCACATCAAGGGGCTGCAGGCGATGGGCGCCGAGATCCGCATCGAGGGCGGCTACATCTACGCCAGGGCGAAGAAGCTCAAGGGCGCGCGCATCGTCACCGACATGATCACCGTCACCGGCACCGAGAACCTGCTGATGGCCGCGACGCTGGCCGATGGCGTGACGGTGCTGGAGAACGCCGCGCGCGAGCCCGAGGTCACCGATCTCGCCAACCTGCTGCTGGCGATGGGCGCGAAGATCGACGGTGTCGGCAGCGACCGCCTCGTGGTGACCGGCGTGCCGGCGCTGCACGGGGCCGCGCATGCCGTAGTCGCCGACCGCATCGAAACGGGCACCTTCATGTGCGCGGTCGCCGCCGCTGGCGGCGACGTGGTGCTGCGGAACACGCGTGCGGACCTGCTCGATGCCGTGGTCGACAAGCTGCGCGAGTCCGGCGTGATCCTCACCAACGGCGACGACTGGATCCGCGTGCAGATGTCAGGCCGTCCCAGGGCCGTCGGTTTCCGCACTACCGAA
The DNA here is from genome assembly GCA_964482415.1 of uncultured Bifidobacterium sp. Classification (GTDB taxonomy): domain Bacteria; phylum Pseudomonadota; class Gammaproteobacteria; order Burkholderiales; family Burkholderiaceae_D; genus Pernthalerella. The sequence goes on from CAYZXP010000051.1 coordinate 11,565, forward strand.
TATCCGGGCTTCCCGACGGACATGCAGGCGCAGCTGATGGCGCTTGATTGCCTCGCCGACGGCACCAGCCGCGTCACCGAGACGATCTTCGAGAACCGCTTCATGCACGTGCAGGAGCTGAACCGCCTCGGCGCGTCGATCGAGATCGATGGCCACACCGCGATCGTGCACGGCGTGCCGAAGCTGGTCGGCGCGCCGGTGATGGCGACCGACCTGCGCGCCTCCGCGTCGCTGGTGATCGCCGGCCTGGCGGCCGAGGGTGAGACGCTGGTCGACCGGATCTATCATCTTGACCGCGGCTATGACCGGATGGAAGTCAAACTGTCGGCGGTCGGCGCCGACATAGAAAGAATCAAATGACGATGAAGCAGACGCTGACGCTGGCCCTGTCGAAGGGACGGATTTTCGAGGAAACGCTGCCGCTGCTCGAGGCAGCGGGCATCGTGGTTACCGAAGACCCGGAGAAGTCGCGCAAGCTGATCCTGCCGACCAGCGATCCGGCGATCCGCGTGGTCATCGTGCGCGCCTCTGACGTGCCAACCTATGTGCAGTACGGCGCGGCCGACTTCGGCGTCGCCGGCAAGGACGTGCTGCTCGAGCATGGCGGCGAGGGGCTGTACCAGCCGATCGACCTGAACATTGCGAAGTGCCGGATGTCGGTCGCGGTACCGGCCGGCTTCGACTATCCCAGCGCGGTGCGCCAGGGTGCGCGCCTGTCGGTGGTGACGAAGTACGTGAATGTCGCGCGCGAGCACTTTGCGGCGAAAGGCGTGCATGTCGACCTGATCAAGCTGTACGGCTCGATGGAGCTGGGGCCGCTGGTCGGCCTGTCGGATGCGATCGTCGACCTGGTGTCGACTGGCAGCACGCTGCGCGCCAACAACCTGGTCGAGGTCGAGCACATCATGGACATCTCGTCGCGCCTCGTCGTGAACCGTGCCGCGCTGAAGATCAAGCGCGAGAAGCTGCAGCCCATCATCGATGCCTTCGACAAGGCATCCCGTCGTGAAAAGTAAGCCCATGTCCGTAAAGATCCGCCAGCTTGACAGCACCGATGCCGAGTTCAATGCGAAGCTGATGGCCGTGCTCGCGTTCGAAGCCTCCGAAGACGAGGCGATCGACCGCGCGGCCGCGGCCATTCTCGCTGACGTGAAGGCGCGCGGCGACGCCGCCGTGCTCGAATACACGAACCGGTTCGACCGCCTGAATGCCGGCAGCGTGACCGCGCTGGAGGTGTCGCAGGCAGAATTGCAGGCGGCGCTCGCCGGTCTGCCGGACGCGCGTCGCCATGCGCTGCAGCAGGCGGCCGACCGCGTACGGGTCTACCACGAGCGGCAGAAGAAGGAATGCGGCTCGGACGGCTTTACCTTCACCGAGGCTGACGGCACGGTGCTGGGTCAGAAGGTCACGCCGCTCGACAGGGTCGGCATCTACGTCCCGGGCGGCAAGGCCGCTTACCCGTCGTCGGTGCTGATGAACGCCATTCCGGCGAAGGTGGCCGGCGTCACGGAAGTGATCATGGTCGTGCCGACGCCGGATGGTGTGAAGAACCCGCTGGTGCTGGCAGCGGCGCAGATCGCCGGCGTCGACCGTGTGTTCACGATCGGTGGCGCGCAGGCCGTCGGCGCGCTTGCGCATGGCACGGCGACGATCCCGCAGGTCGATAAAATCGTCGGCCCGGGCAATGCGTATGTCGCCGCCGCGAAGCGCCGCGTGTTCGGCATCGTCGGCATCGACATGATCGCCGGCCCGTCGGAAATTCTCGTGCTGGCCGATGGCACGACCGATCCCGACTGGGTCGCGATGGACCTGTTCTCGCAGGCCGAGCATGACGAACTCGCACAGTCGATCCTGGTCTGCCCGGACGCAGCCTATCTCGACCGCGTGCGCAGCAGCGTCAACAAGCTCATCGAAGACATGCCGCGCAAGGACGTGATCCGCACGTCGCTGACCAACCGTGGCGCGATGGTGAAGGTGCGTGACATGGACGAGGCTTGCGCCATCGCGAACCTGATCGCCGCCGAGCACCTCGAGATCTCGGCAGCCGAACCGACCCAGTGGGCCGACAAGATCCGCCATGCGGGCGCGATGTTCCTCGGTCGCTACTCGTCCGAATCGCTGGGCGACTACTGCGCCGGACCGAACCATGTGCTGCCGACGTCGCGCACCGCGCGCTTCTCGTCGCCGCTCGGTGTGTATGACTTCCAGAAGCGTTCGTCGATCATCCACGTCAGCGAAGCCGGCGCACAGACGCTGGGCAAGGTTGCCGCTGAGCTCGCCTATGGCGAAGGCCTGCAGGCGCACGCGCGCTCGGCCGAACTGCGGCTGA
>CAYZXP010000051.1:13993-17101 GCA_964482415.1 uncultured Bifidobacterium sp.
TCGGACGAGCTGATTTCCATCGTGTCGGTCGCCTGCGCGCAGCCGGGCGCCAAAGTGCTCGCGCCGCTGCCGGGTTTCGTGATGTACGCGATGTCGGCGCAGTTTGCCGGACTCGGTTTTGTCGGCGTGCCGCTGAAGGCAGACCTGTCGCTGGACGCCGACGCCATGCTGGCGGCGGTGCGCGAGCACCGTCCGGCGATCACTTATCTCGCTTACCCGAACAACCCGACCGGCAACCTGTTTGACCTCGATGCCATGCTGGCCATCATCAGCGAAGTCGGTGATTCCGGCGTGGTGGTGGTCGACGAGGCGTACCAGCCGTTCGCCGGCACCAGCTTCATGTCGCGCCTGCCCGATCATCCGAACGTGATCGTCATGCGCACCGTATCCAAGCTGGGCCTGGCCGGAATCCGGCTCGGCTACATGTCGGCCGCAGCGGAACTGCTGGCCGAATTCGACAAGGTGCGTCCGCCTTACAACGTGAATGTGCTGACCGAAGCGACCGCCGAATTCGTGCTCGAGCATGCCGATGTGCTGGATCTGCAGGCCGCCGACATCTGCGCCGAGCGCGCGAAACTGGCGGCGGCGCTGGCGGCCATGCCGGGCGTTGAGGTGTTCCCGTCGGCCGCGAACTTCGTGCTGCTGCGCATCGTGGAACCGGGGCTGACCGGCACCGCCGTGTTCGAGCGGCTGCTGCAGAGGAAGGTGCTGGTGAAAAATGTCGGTAAAATGCATGCTCTGCTGGACAATTGCCTGAGGGTGACCGTGAGTACCCCTGCAGAAAATGCGCTGTTCCTCGACGCGCTGAAGTCCAGCCTGAATACCTGAGCACCCCCGACATGGCCATCGAACGCAAAGCAGAAGTCGTCCGCGACACCAACGAAACCCGCATCCGGGTCGCGATCAATATCGACGGCACCGGCCAGCAGAAGCTGAATACCGGCGTGCCTTTTCTCGACCACATGCTGGACCAGATCGCGCGGCACGGCCTGATTGATCTCGACATCGAGGCCCACGGCGACCTGCACATCGACGCGCACCACACGGTGGAAGATGTCGGCATCACGCTCGGCCAGGCGTTCGCGAAGGCGATCGGCGACAAGAAGGGCATCCGCCGCTATGGCCATGCCTATGTCCCGCTGGACGAGGCACTCTCGCGCGTGGTGGTCGACTTTTCCGGCCGGCCGGGGCTTGAATTCCATGTGCCGTTCACACGTGCCATGATCGGGCAGTTCGATGTCGACCTGACGCACGAATTTTTCCAGGGCTTCGTCAACCATGCGCTGCTGACCCTGCACATCGACAACCTGCGTGGCGTGAATGCACACCACCAGTGCGAGACCGTGTTCAAGGCCTTCGGCCGCGCGCTGCGCATGGCCGCCGAGCTCGATCCGCGCGCCGCCGGCACCATTCCCTCGACCAAGGGCAGCCTCTGACCGACTTAGGCCGCGCGCGATCCGCGCGGCAGTATCCACATTCATGAACAAGATCGTCGTCGTTGATTACGGTATGGGCAACCTGCGCTCGGTCGCGCAGGCGCTGCTGCATGTCGCCCCCGAGGCCGAGGTGCGGGTCACCGGCAGCCCCGACGCCATTCGCGAGGCCGACCGCATCGTGCTGCCCGGACAGGGCGCCATGCCCGATTGCATGAGCTCGCTGCGTGAATCCGGCCTGCTCGAAGCCTTGCTCGAGGCCGCGCGCAACAAGCCGCTGTTCGGCGTCTGCGTCGGCGAACAGATGATGTTCGACTGGAGCGAAGAGGGCGACGCGCATTGCCTGTCGCTGATGCCCGGCAAGGTCGTCCGTTTTCGACTGGATGACCAGCGCCAGCCGGACGGCTCGCGCTTCAAGGTGCCGCAGATGGGCTGGAACCGCGTGCACCAGCGTGGCGCCCACCCGATGTGGGCCGGGGTGCCGGATGAGTCCTATTTTTACTTCGTGCACAGCTATTACGCAGTGCCGGACAATCCGGCGCATCTGCTGGGCGAAACCACCTACGGCGTGAATTTTTGCTGCGCTGCCGGACGCGATAACATTTTCGCCACGCAATTCCACCCGGAAAAAAGCGCGGCCGCAGGTTTGCAGCTTTATAAAAATTTTGTACATTGGAACCCGTGACATCCTCGGATCGCGCGTCCCTCCACCCGAACTTTCCTGATCGAATCATCCTTCCGTAGCCATGCTGCTCATACCCGCTATCGACCTCAAGGACGGCCATTGCGTTCGCCTCAAGCAAGGTGACATGGACCAGGCCACGGTGTTCTCCGACGATCCCGCGAAAATGGCCAGGCACTGGCTGGAGCAGGGCGCTCGCCGCCTGCATCTGGTCGACCTGAACGGCGCTTTCGCCGGCAAGCCGAAGAACGAACCTGCCATCAAATCCATTCTCGCGGCCGTACGCGAATACGCGGCCGAGAATGGTATCGACGAGATCCCCGTGCAGCTCGGCGGCGGCATCCGCGACCTCGACACGATCGAGCGCTTCCTCGACGACGGCATTTCCTACGTGATCATCGGCACGGCCGCGGTGAAGAACCCCGGCTTCCTGCATGATGCGTGCGGCGCGTTTCCGGGGCAGATCATCGTCGGCCTTGACGCCAAGGACGGCAAGGTCGCGACCGACGGCTGGAGCAAGCTCTCCGGGCACGAGGTGATCGACCTGGCGAAGAAGTTCGAGGACTACGGCTGCGAGGCCATCGTCTACACCGACATCGGCCGCGACGGCATGATGAAGGGCGTGAACATCGAAGCCACCGTGAAGCTTGCGCAGAGCATGACGATCCCCGTGATCGCGTCCGGCGGCGTGCATACGATCAAGGATGTCGAGGCGCTGTGCGCAGTGCAGGACGAGGGCATCGAAGGCGTGATCTGCGGCCGCTCGATCTATGAAGGCACGCTGAACCTGCGCGAGGCGCAGGTTCGCGCCGACGAGCTCGCCGGCGACATCGACGAAGCCTGACATGACCCTGGCAAAACGTATCATCCCCTGCCTGGATGTGACTGCGGGGCGGGTGGTCAAGGGCGTCAATTTCGTCGAGCTGCGCGACGCCGGAGATCCGGTCGAAATCGCTCGCCGCTATGACGAGCAGGGCGCCGACGAAATCACTT
>CAYZXP010000052.1:0-17069 GCA_964482415.1 uncultured Bifidobacterium sp.
ACTTCGCGTAGTCCTGCTCGGACACGACGTTGACGACGATCGGCATGAACGCGTGTTCCTTGCCGCACAGTTCATAGCAGTTGCCGCGGTAGACGCCGACCTTCTCTGCCTTGAACCAGGTATCGCGCACGAAGCCCGGGATCGCATCCTGCTTCACGCCGAAGGCCGGAACGCCCCATGCGTGGATGACGTCGTTGGCGGTGGTGACGATACGGATCTTCTTGTTGACCGGGACGACCAGCTCGTTGTCAACCTCGAGCAGGTAGTTGTCCGGCTTCGCGCCGGAGGTCTCGATCAGGTCGCGCGGCGTCGACAGCGCCGACAGGAAGGAAATGCCTTCGCCTTCGCCCTTGATGTAGTCGTAGCCCCACTTCCACTGCATGCCGGTGGCCTTGATCGTGATATCGGCGTTCGACGTGTCCTTCATCGCGACGACGGTCTTGGTGGCCGGCAGGGCCATCAGCACGACGATCAGGAAGGGCACGACGGTCCATGCGATCTCGACCGTGGTGCTCTCGTGGAAGCTGGCCGACTTGTGGCCGAGCGACTTGCGATGCTTCAGGATGGAGTAAAACATCACGCCGAAGACGGCGATGAAGATTACTACGCAGATCGCGATCATCCAGACGTGCAACTGGTAGATGTCGGCTGCGATCGCCGTCACCGGCGTCTGGAAGTTCAATTGGTGCACGGCAGGGCCGCCGACCATGTCATTGACGGCGAACGTCGAGCCAGCAACAAGCAAGCCGGCAGCAGCCATCAACGTGTGGATTAGGCGCTTCGCGTAGTTCATGTTGTCCTCAAATGCCTGATTAAAATCTGTTAATTTTTCTGTTACCGCCAGCCCCCAGAGCCCGCCCGGAATCCGGCCAGTTCCCTGTTCAGTTCGCGCGCAAATTCCCGCCGCTTCCTCTCGGTGACGAACCTGCCGACCTCAATGCGCGCACCGTTCGACTCCAGGCCGATCAGTCCGTGCCGCAATGCCGGCAAGGCCACGCGAGTACGCTGCGGATCCATCCGGTACTGACGCACGCGCTCGGCCTGCACCAATTCCACCAGGAGACCGCTGTCGCTGAGGGCGACATGCTCGCGATCCGTCGCATGGCGACCGAAATAAACGAAGGCGACGGCCACGGCCGCCAGCTCCAGCGCTGAAAAAACCAGCACCAGCCACGCACCCCGTGCCGCGAAATAACTCGCGACCAGCAGCGATGCGGCGCACAAGGCCAGATAGGCCCGGGCCAGCTGGCCCGGCGACATCGAGCAATTTCTTTTCAAAATCCACTCACGTGCCGCCATTCGCGCAAACCGGTTGTCTAAATGCTATTTAGCAACAAGCCCAGGAAAAACCCGTGGAGTATAAGGGGAAAGAATATCTGCCGCCAAGTAAAGACCATAACAATCGCAGGGAACAGCGGCTGACTTAAAAAATTACAAACGCCCTTTTACCGCTTCCGGGGCTCGAAACGGACGATCTGTTCGCCGCTTCGCGTCGTGACCGGCGCCGGACGGAACGCATGCCCGTAGATGACCTCCATGGTCAGCCGGATATGCCCGCTTTGATCGCGCGCGGCTTCAATCGTGCGCAGCAACCGCTGCCAGCGCTGCCCCCCGTCAAGGCCACGGGGCCGGTTGTCGAGAGGGTTGCCGCCGAATGCGCGCACATCCGCGAGCAGCTTGTCGGCCGACGCATAGGTGATGGTCAGCTTTTCCATGTCCATTACCGGCGTGGCCATGCCGGCGGCGACAAGCATGTCGCCGTAATCGTGCAGGTCAACGAAGGGCATCACGCGCTCTTCCATGCCATTGGCCGCGAATGCTTCGCGCAGCTCGATGAAGGTGTCGGGCCCGAAGCAGCTGAACATCAGCAGGCCGTCGGTGCGCAAGACGCGCGCCCATTCGGCGATGGCCTGGTGCGGCTGCGGATGCCAGTGCAGCGCCAGCCCGGACCACAGCAGGTCGATGCTGGCGTCCGGCAGCGGGAGCCGCGCGAAATCGGCACTGACCAGCGCGGCGCTGTGCATGCCCTCGGGCCGGCGCCCGAGGAAGCGGCCGATCAGCCGCTGCGCACGCGAGCGCGACTGCGCGCCGGACGCAGCGGCGGCAGCCAGCATCGATGGCGACGCATCAACGCCGAACAGCTGCGCCAGCGGAAAAGCCTGCTGCAGGCCGAGCAGGTCCTCGCCCTCGCCGCAACCGGCGTCCAGCACCCGCCGGGGATCGAGGCGGATCAGCGCCAGTCGCTCGAACATCCTTGCCGCAATCTCGCGGCGCAGGAACTGCGAGTCCGCGACGCGCTGCGGACGCGCAAACAGCCGACGCACGGCGGCAACGGAAACCGGCGCGATGCGGCGATCTGGATCAGGTTCGTTCGGAATGGCGGGCATGGCAGCGCTCGGGCGCGAAGACGGGGAAACAATGCGCGGCAGTTTACCCCAGCGCTCCGGAGCCGACCTGCGATGCCCCTTGACCGACCGTACCTGCTGCTTTGCCTGCGCCGCGCGCCGGCTGCGCTGGCCGCCCGGCTGCTGCCGGGATGCTGCATGCTGTGCGGCGGCGATACGCGGGCGCCGGTCTGCGCCGCCTGTTGCACGCGCTATCTTTCGCCGCACGCTCCGCGGTGCCGCCGCTGCGCCGTACCGCTGCCGGCGACGGCCGCCACGTCGCTGTGCGGCGCCTGCGTCACCGATCCGCCGGCGTTCGACGCAAGCATCACCGCGACCTTGTATGCGCCGCCGGCCGACCTGCTGGTGCAGGCGCTCAAGTTCCGCGCCCGCCTGCCGCTCGCGCGGGCGTTCGCGCAGCAGATGCTGCGGGCAGCAACGGACGAACCGCAAGTGATGGCCGCCGAGGTCGCGATCGCCGTCCCGCTGTCGGCGGCGCGGCTGGCCGCGCGCGGCTTCAACCAGGCACAGGAAATCGCGCGTCCGCTGGCACGCGCGCTGCGGCTGCCACTGGCAACCGGCAGTTGCGTCCGTGTGCGCGACACCGCGCCGCAATCCGGACTTGCGCCGGCCGACAGACGGGATAATATGCGCGGCGCATTCGCGGTGACGCAGCGCCGGGCAGTCGATGCCAAGCATGTGCTGTTGATCGACGACGTGATGACCACCGGTCACACGCTGGGCGCGCTGGCGGCCTGCCTGAAGCGGCACGGCGCGGCGAGCGTGACCAACCTCGTCTTCGCGCGCACGCCGCCGCATTGAACAAGGCCGTCGCGGCCAGGGGAGAAGAATTTGTTTCACGTCGTACTGGTCGAGCCGGAAATCCCGCCCAACACGGGCAATGTCATCCGGCTGTGCGCCAACACCGGGGCGCAGCTGCACCTGATCGAGCCGCTCGGCTTCCCGCTCGACGACGCACGCATGCGACGCGCCGGCCTCGACTATCACGAGTACGCGCAGATGCAGGTGCACAAGGACTGGGCAGCGTTCATCGGCGCACTCCGTCCCGACCCGGCGCGCGTGTTCGCCTTCACCACGCATGGCTCGTCCGTCTTCGCGGAGCTGAGCTTCCGGCCCGGCGACGTGTTTGTGTTCGGCTCGGAGACGCGCGGGCTCGATCCCGCGCTGCGTGACAGCTTCCCGGCAGCCCAGCGAATACGGCTTCCGATGCGTCCCGGCAACCGCAGCCTGAACCTGTCGAACACGGTCGCCGTGACCGTGTTCGAGGCGTGGCGGCAGCAGGGATTTGCCGGCGGGTCCTGAACGGCGTTGTGCCCTCTGATCCTATAATTCGAAGATCAACTACTACTACCGAGGAACATCATGACCCTGCGACGCGCCCTTGCCTGTTACATCGCCCTCCCGCTGCTGCTGTCCGCCGGACTGCTGCATGCGCAGGACACGAAAGCGCTGCAGATCGACAAGGCGGTGGCGCGCGCGACCGTCGGCAAGCAGACCAATGGCGCGGCCTACCTGCAAATCGAGAACAAGGGCGCCGACGACGTGCTGGTGTCGGCCAGCTCGCCGGTGGCGGCCAGGGTCGAGATTCACACGATGGCAATGGAAGGCGACGTGATGAAGATGCGCGCGCTGCCGCAAGTCGAGCTCAAGGCTGGGCAAAAGCTGGAGATGAAGCCGGGTGCCGGCGTGCACCTGATGCTGTTGGGCCTGAAGAAGCCGCTCGCCGTCGGCGACAAATTCCCGCTGACGCTGGTCTTCCGCAAGGCCGGCAAGGTCGAGGCGAGCGTCGAAGTGGCCGATCTCGGCATGCCGGTGAAGAAGAAGGATGACGACGGCGACATGCATCACCATCACCACCACGACTAAATATCGACCGCGACGGGTCGGCCTGCGCCAGCCCGGACGCATCGCAAGGCGCGGCAGCCGAAGGGCGCCGCGCCTTTTTCATGGATGGCTTCACGCCGTTGCGACCCGGAGCGAGTCTCGTCGATGGCAATGGCGTTGCAGGTAACTCCGGCAGCATGCTGCCTGCCCGCGCAGCGGCACGGGCGTATTCGCCGGTACGCGTACTGCAAGCGCTGACAACGCAGCCGGCAATGTGACGAAGCAGGCGCTCAGCTTTGCGCGGGATAGTGCTGCCAGACCTTGCGACTGCCGTCATCAGCGAACAGCACCACGTCGAACGCATCGCGGCGCGTACCCTCGACCTCCATGCCGGGGCTGCCGACCGGCATGCCGGGCACCGACAGGCCGCGCGCCTTCGGCCGCTCGGCCAGCAGGCGCCGGATGTCTGCTGCCGGCACATGGCCTTCGAGCGCATAGCCGTCGATCACGCCGGTATGGCAGGAGGCAAGCTCTTTCGGCACGCCGAAGCGGCTGCGATAGGGCGACGTATCGGGTACGTCGTGCGTCGTGACCTCGAAGCCGTTCTTGCGCAGGTGTGCGACCCATTCATGGCAGCAGCCGCAGCTGGGCGTCTTGTAGACGGTGATCGCAGGCTTTTTCGCTGCCTGCGACCACAATGGCAGAGCGCCGGCGACCAGCACGGCGTTCAGGAAAATGCGTCGTTTCATTGGATGACCTCTTGCCGGATTGCGTGAGATCGGATGCGAGCGCGGCGTCGGCTACCGGCCGGCGCGCCCGCAGGCTCGCCGGCAGCGGACCTCAGACGGCAGTCGGCTCCAGCCGTGCGATCGCTTCCTTCCGGTAGCGGTTCAGTTCCTGCACGGTGCCAAAGCTGCGCTCGAACAGCAGCGACAGGTTGTGCAGGATGCGGTCCACGACCTTCTGCTCCCATGCACCATCAAAACGGATCTGCTTGTCGAGCCAGGCCTCGAGCCACGCCGGGTCCGGCAGGCGGCTCTGCACGGTGTCGTTCGGGAACAGCGACTGGTTCACATGCAGGTTGGTCGGATGCAGCGCCTTCTCGGTGCGGCGCGCCGACGCCATCAGCACGCCGATCTTCGCAAAGGCGGCGCGTGCAGCATCTCCGAACTGGCCGAGCGCCTTTTTCATGTAGCGCAGGTAGGCGCCGCCATGACGTGCCTCGTCCTGGCTGATGATCTTGTAGATCTGCTTGATCACCGGCTCGGTATGCCAGTCAGCAGCGCAACGGTACCAGTGGTTCAGGCGGATCTCGCCGCAGAAATGCAGCATCAGCGTCTCCAGCGGCGGCGCCGGATCGAACTCGAAACGCACGTTGTGCAGTTCCTCTTCGGTGGGCACCAGGTCCGGACGGAAGCGGCGCAGGTACTCCATCAGCACCAGCGAATGCTTTTGCTCTTCGAAGAACCAGACCGACATGAACGCGGAAAAATCGCTGTCATCGCGGTTATCACGAAGAAACATCTCGGTCGCAGGCAAGGCAGCCCACTCGGTGATCGCATTCATCTTGATCGTCTGCGCTTGCTCGTCGGTCAGCTTGCTGCCGTCGAACTGGTCCCACGGAATGTCGGATTCCATGTTCCAGCGCACTTGCTCAAGAGATCGGAAAAGTTCGGGATACAGCATGAGTTGATTCCGCCACGGTTTACAAAAGTGCCGCGATTCTATCAATAAAGAATGACAGACCGATGAGCGAACGAGCTTGCCTCTTTGTCAAGTTCGCGATGTTCCTTACAGCGCGTCGAGGTCATCCAGCAATTCAGCCGCATGGCGGCGGATCGCTGATCGCTCGTCATCGCCGAGCTTTTGCAGGTTTTTCGCCATTAACGCGGTGCGCGGGTTGGCTGCAAGCGAGCGCTCATGGTGGTCGACGAAATGCCAGTACAGCGTCGTGAACGGACAGGCTTGCTCGCCCGTGCGGCGCGCCGGATCGTAACGGCAGCCGCTGCAATAGTTGCTCTGCCGCTGGATGTACGCGCCGCTGGCGATGTACGGCTTGCTCGTGAAACGTGGTCCGCAGGCATGCAGCGCCATGCCCGCCGTATTCGGCAGCTCGACCCACTCGATCGCGTCGACGTAGACCGCGAGATACCAGTCCTCGACCTGTTGCGGCGACAGCTGCGCGAGCAGCGCGAAATTACCGGTCACCATCAGCCGCTGGATATGATGCGCATAACCATGGTCGAGCGTCTGCTTCAGGGAATCGCGCAGGCAGGCCATTCCGGTGTCGCCGCTCCAGAACCATGCGGGCAGGTCGCGCTGGTGTGCGTAATGATTGGCCTCGCGCATGGCCGGCATGTCGAGCCAGTACACGCCACGGATGAATTCGCGCCAGCCAAGCACCTGGCGGATGAAGCCCTCGGCATCGGCGAGCGGCACGCGGCCGCGCCGCCATGCCTGCTCGGCAGCGGCGATCACCTCGCGCGGATCGAGCAGGTGCAGGTTCATCGCGGCCGACAGCAGTGAATGCCAGCCGGTCGGCGTGTCGGTCCACATCGCGTCCTGGTATTTGCCGAACTGCGCGAGCCGGGTGTCGATGAACACCTGCAGCGCCTGCAGCGCCTGCTCGTGCGTGACCGGCCAGCGGAAATGCGCAAGCGAGCCGGGGTGGCCGGGAAATTTCTGCTCGACCAGAGCGAACACCTCCAGCGTCAGGTCGTCCGGCGCAAATCCCGCCGGCTGCGGGATAGATCCCGGGCCGCTGCGCTTCGGATACGCGCTGCGGTTGTCGGCATCGAAGTTCCACTGGCCGCCGGCCGGTTCAGCGCCGTCCATCAGCACACGGTGCTTGCGGCGCATTTCGCGATAGAAGAATTCCATGCGCAGCTCGCGCTTGCCCTTGGCCCAGCGCGTGAAGTCAGCCCGGCTGCAGAGAAAATGCGTGTCGTCGACCCAGTGCAACGCGATCCCTTCGTCATGGCAGACGGATGCGATCGCCTGCTGCATGCGCAGCTCTCCGGCCTCGAGCAGCTTGAGTGCGCGAGGACGATGGCGGCGCAGCGCATCGCGCAGGCGATCGCCAAAACCGGTCGGACCGGCGGCATCCAGTGCGACGTAATCCAGCGGCCAGCCGCGCGCTTCAATCTCCTGCGCGAAATGGCGCATCGCCGACAGGAACAAGGCAATGCGTGCCTTGTGCGACCAAACGGCCGTCGCCTCACCCGGTGCTTCGATCATCAGCACGAAATCCTGTGCCGGGTCGAAACCATCGAGCGCCGGGCTGGACAGTGTCAGCTGGTCGCCCAGCACCAGTATCAGGTCACGCATTCAATAAAACCCACGAAGTTTCCATGTCTTAAATAAAAGCGAGTGCTTGCATGCTTGCCTCCAAGGCAAATTCAACAATTGCCGGGACGTACCGTCACAAAATTTCTGCGAATGCGCTAGAATGACCAAGCAGTATAAATTAAAACCTACCGGTATCCATCGATGAAAACGACCGCGATCCCCGTTCGACAGCTTTCCTTCCCGATGCTGGCTGGCATGCTCGCGCTGCTGACGCTGCTGGCCTTGTTGCCGCGTGCCGTCTTCGCCGCCGACTGCCCGGCGCTGCTCGACCACAAGTTCAACCGTTTGCAGGATGAGGCGCCGCAGGACCTGTGCCAGTACGCCGGCAAGGTGGCGCTGGTGGTGAATACCGCGAGCTACTGCGGTTTCACTTCGCAATACGAGGGACTGGAGAAGCTGTACGCGAAGTACCAGGGCAAGGGCCTGGTGATCCTCGGCTTCCCGTCGAACGACTTCTCGCAGGAGCCCGACGAGAACAAGAAGATCGCGGACTTTTGCTACAACACCTACGGCGTGAAATTCCCGATGTTCTCGAAGACTTCGGTGAAGGGCAAGAACGCGAACGCACTGTTCGCCGCGCTGAAGAAGGCCGGCGCGAAAGAGCCCGGCTGGAATTTCAATAAATACCTGATCGGCCGCGACGGCAAGCTCATCGGCAGCTACGGCAGCACGACGCGTCCGGACGAAAAGGATTTCGTGGCAACCATCGAGAAGGCGCTCGCCGCGCAGTAAAGGCAGCGCGCATCCGGCACGGGCGGCAATGCCTGCGCCAGGATGCAGGCACCCTGCGGGAAGCGACGCAGCGAGAGCGGCGCAACTTCCCTGATCGTTGAGTTTTGTCTGCGGTGCCTCCCGGTGCAAACCGGCGGCAGTTCGGGGCGATCTTCCCCCCAACCCGTATTTCTCCCCGACGGGCGTCGCAGCTTTTTATTCTGACCGACAAGGCATGAGATGAAAATTGCAGTGATCGGCGCAGGCATCTCCGGACTGTCCGCCGCATGGCAGCTCTCGCGCGCAGGGCATCAGGTGTCGCTGTATGAGGCCGGCACCTACTTCGGCGGCCATGCGAACACTGTCGACATTGAAGTCGACGGTCAGCATTTCGGCGTTGATACCGGCTTCCTCGTCTTCAACCACCGCACCTACCCGAATCTCGTGCGCGTGTTTGCCGAACTCGGCGTGCACACCACCGCCAGCGACATGTCATTCGCGGTGAAGATGCCGATCCCGCAGGGCAGCGGCAGCCGCGTGCTCGAATGGGCAGGCTCTGACCTGGGTACCGTTTTCGCGCAGAAGCGCAACCTGTTCAGCGCGCGCTTCTGGCGCATGCTGAAGGACATCCTGCGCTTCAACCGCGAGACCACGCAGCTTGCGCTGACGCCCGGCGCGATGGAAGAGACGCCGCTGGGCGACTTCCTCGACGCGCGCGGCTACAGCGCCGAATTCCGTGACTGGTACCTGCTGCCGATGGCCGGATGCATCTGGTCTTGCCCGACCGAGCAGATGCTCGCTTTCCCGCTGGCGACCTTCGTGCGCTTCTGCCACAACCATGGCCTCATTCAGGTCAGCGACCGGCCGCAGTGGCATACCGTCACCGGCGGCTCGCGCCATTACGTGCAGAAAATGATGGCGGCCATACCGAACAAATATCTGGCCACGCCGGTGAAGTCGGTCACGCGCATCGATGTCGGCGGCCTGCCGCAGGTGCGCGTCGAGTCCGCGCATGGCGAGCAGCTATATGACCACGCGGTACTGGCAGCGCACAGCGACCAGTCGCTTGCCCTGCTGCGGGATGCCGACAGTGCAGAACGCGAAATGTTGTCGGCGATCGGCTACCAGCAGAACCGCGCGGTGCTGCACACGGACGCCAGCTGCCTGCCCGAGCGACGCAGCACATGGTCCGCATGGAATTATGAAAGCGCCGGCGCGACCGAACCACGCGTCTGCGTGCACTACCTGCTGAACAAGCTGCAGCCGCTGCCGGTGGCGGCGCCGGTGATTGTCTCGCTGAACCCCATCCACGAACCGGACCCGGCCACCATCCTCGGGGAATTCGACTACGCCCACCCGGTGTTCGACAGCGCCGCCATCGATGCGCAGCGCAGGCTCCCTGCGCTGCAAGGCAAGCGCAATGTCTGGTTTGCCGGGGCATGGACCGGCTACGGCTTCCATGAAGACGGCCTGAAGTCCGGCCTGTCGGTGGCTGATGCCATCGAGCGGCTTGGCGCGACGCAGTCCCTGCGCGCCGCCTGAGTGAACGGCACGACGACGATCCGATGGCCACGATGATCCCGACCACGCACCGGCCAATGCTAAGCATGGGTACCGTACGGCATGCGCGGCTGCGGCCGGCACGCAATACATTCAGCTACGGCGTGTTCACGCTGCTGCTGCCGCTGCGCTCGCTGGGCGGCGCGCCGCTGGGCAGCCGCTTCTGTTCGCGCAATGCCTTCAACCTGCTGTCCTTCCACGACCATGACCACGGCGACGGACAGACGCCGCTGCTGCAATGGATAGACCAGCTGCTGGCCGCCGAAGGCATCCGCGATGCCGACGGCGAGATCTGGCTGCAGACCTTTCCGCGCGTGCTCGGCTATGTGTTCAACCCGGTCTCGTTCTGGTTCTGCCATCGTCGCGACGGCAGCCTGCGCGCCATCGTCTGCGAAGTGAACAACACCTTCGGCGAGCGCCATTGCTACCTGCTCGACAACGGCGGCACGCTGCGCTGGGGCGAACCGCTGTCGGCGAAAAAGATCTTTCATGTGTCGCCGTTTTGCGCCGTCACCGGCGCTTACCGCTTCCGCTTCATGCGTGCGATGCAGCCGTCGGGCGAGCGGGTGGTCGCACGCATCGATTACCACGACGATGACGGCCCGCTGCTGCAGACCAGCGTGTCCGGCAAGCTGCGACCACTTTCCGGCGCGGCAGCGTTGCAGGCATTCGTGCGTCACCCGCTGATGACACTCGGCGTGATCGCTCGCATCCACTGGCAGGCCCTGCGCCTGTTTGCCAAGCGCGTGCCGTTCTTCCGCAAACCCCTGCCTCCTTCGAAAGCCCTGAGCCGATGAACAAGTCCGCCTCCGCGAGCCTCGAACTCGCTCCGCATGCCGGCGCCGACCGTGCGACAGCCGCCTTGCCGGCCACCATTCCCACGCAGGCCCGCATCGTTCTGCAGATGCTGCGCCGGATCGAACACGGTGCATTGCGCGTCAGCTGCCCCGACGGCAGCTCGCTCACCTTCGGCAGCGGCGCCACGCCGGTGTCGATCCGGCTGAAGAACTGGAATCCCTGCATCGCTGCGCTGCGCTCGGGCGACATCGGCTTCGCCGAGAGCTTCATTGCCGGCGACTGGCAGACCGACGATCTGGCCGGCCTGCTTCAGCTGTTCATCCACAACCGCGACCGGCTGGAAACGGCCATCTACGGCAGCTGGTGGGGCGGCCTGCTGTACCGGCTGCGACACCTGTTCAATCGCAATTCGAAGTCCGGCAGCCGCCGCAACATCCATGCGCACTACGACATCGGCAACCGCTTCTACCGGCTGTGGCTGGATTCGTCGATGACTTACTCAAGCGCACTGTACGCCGCGCCCGGACTCACGCTGGAACAGGCGCAGCAGGCGAAGTACCAGCGCATCCTCGGGCAGCTGCAGCTGCCCGAAGGCGGTCGCGTGCTCGAGATCGGCTGCGGCTGGGGCGGCTTCGCCGAACTGGCCGCGCGCAGCGGCTCGCACGTGACCGGGCTGACGCTGTCGACCGAGCAGCTCGAGTTCGCGACGCAACGGCTGCAGCAGGCCGGGCTCGCCGCACGAGCCGACCTGAGGCTGCAGGACTACCGCGATGCCGGCGGCGAATTTGACGGCATCGCATCGATCGAGATGTTCGAAGCGGTCGGCGAAGCTTACTGGGACGCATATTTCAGCTGCGTCGCACAGCGACTGAAGCCGGGTGGCCGCGCGTGCGTCCAGACCATCACCATTGCCGACGAGCTGTTCGACCGCTATCGCAAAGGCAGCGACTTCATCCAGCAGTACATCTTCCCGGGAGGCATGCTGCCGTCGCCGGCCGCATTCCGCGCACACGCCAAACGGCACGGGCTGACGGTGGTCGACGAATTTGCATTCGGCGCCGACTATGCACGCACGCTGGCCGAGTGGCACCACACGTTCGCGCAACAGCTGCCGGCGGTGCGCGCGCAAGGCTTCGACGAACGCTTTATCCGCACCTGGTCGTTTTACCTCGCGTACTGCGAAGCGGGTTTCCATGCCGGCAGCATCGACCTGTTCCAGTTCACGCTGCGCAAGGACTGACGGACCCCAGCCATGCGCCGCCTTAGCCGCCTGTGCCGTTTGCTGTCGCTGGCCTGCCTGCTCAGCCTGCTGTGCGCGACCACGATCGCGTCGCCGATACGGGACACGCTGCCGCTTGCCACCGCGATGGGCAGCGGCACCTTCCGCTGGTTCGGACTCAAACTGTACGACGCACGGTTGTGGGCGGAACGGCGCGCCTTCAGCGCCGATGACTGGAAGCGCACGCCGCTGGCGCTTGAGCTGAACTACGCGCGCGCGCTGTACGGCGCACGCATCGCCGACGCCAGCGTCGACGAGATGAAGAAGCTCGGCCTGGGCAGTCCGGCACAACAGCGGGCGTGGCTGGAGGCGATGAAACAGGTTTTCCCGGATGTGGAGGAGGGCACGCAGCTGGTCGGCATCTATCAGCCGGGACAGCCGACGCGGTTCTTCCGCAACGGCACGGCGATCGGCGACGTCGCCGATCCGGAATTCGGCCCGGCTTTCTTCGCAATCTGGCTGCATCCGCGCACCAGCGCACCGAAGCTGCGTGCCGCCTTGCTGGGCAAGCCATGACCTACACATCCGGCCAACTGTTTGCGTACGGCCTGTTCGGCCTGCCGCTGGCGCTGCTGGCGCTGCCGGTCTACGTGATGGTGCCGCAGCTGTATGCCGCCGGCCTCGGCCTGTCGCTGGCGACGGTAGGTGCCGTGCTGCTGGGCGCGCGGGTGCTGGACGCGTTCATTGACCCCATGCTCGGACGCTGGATCGACCGCGCGCAGCCCGGGCGCGGCCATGCCGGCTTCGTGCTGCTGTCACTGCCGCTGCTGCTGGCCGGCTTTGTCGCGCTGTTCCACCCGCCCGCCGTCGGCGAAGGCGCGCTGGCAGCCTGGTTCGGCGCAAGCCTCATGCTGGTCTACCTCGGCTATTCGCTCGCCACGATCGCGCACAACAGCTGGGGAGCAAGCCTCACACAGCAGCGGGGCGAGCGTGCGCGCCTGACCGCCACGCGCGAAGGGTGCGCACTGGCCGGCGTGGTGCTGGCGGCCGTCCTGCCGGCGTACGCCAGCCAGTCCGTGCTGACGGCGTCGTTTGCAGCAATGCTGCTGGCTGCCGCGGCGCTGCTGTGGAAAGTCGCGCCGCGTGCCCGTGCTGCCGTGCTGCAGCCCGGAACGGGTGCAAGCGGCAGCGCGGCATCCTTCGACGATCGCTGGCTTGCGCCGCTGTCGGGGCGCCGGTTCCGCTGGCTGTTCGCCGTATTCGCGGTGAACGGCATTGCCGCTGCGATACCGGCGACGCTGTTCCTGTTCTTTGCCACGGACCGGCTGCAACTGGCGCAGCACGCGCCGCTGTTCCTGCTGTTGTACTTCGGCGCAGGCGCTCTCGCGCTGCCGCTGTGGTCCCGTCTCGCACAACGCGCAGGCGAAGCACGTGCATGGCTGGCCGGGATGGCCCTGGCGATCCTGGCATTCGGCTGGACCGTGGCGCTCGGGCCGGGCGACCTGCTGCCGTTTGCACTGGCCTGCCTGTTGAGCGGCGCCGCGCTCGGCGCTGACCTCGCGCTGCCGCCGGCGCTGCTGGCCGGCGTGATCGGCGACGCCGGCCATGCCGGCGCGCGCGAGGGAAGCTACTTCGGGCTGTGGAGCTGGATGACGAAGATGAACCTGGCGCTGGCGGCCGGCATGGCCTTGCCGCTGCTGCAATGGCTGGGCTACCACCCCGGCAGCGCCGATGAATCCGCGCTGCTCGCACTGACGCTCGCATATGCGCTGCTGCCCTGCGTGCTGAAGGCCATCGCGGCCCTGCTGTTATGGCGATCACCGTTGCACGATGTTTAGGAGGAAATGCCATGAGGGGAACCCGAAGGTGGCGCGCACTGGCGCTGGCCGCTGCACTGCTGCTGTCCGGATGCGGAGCGACGATGCAGCCGTCTGACTACGCCGGCGCGCAGCCAGCGCTCGACCTGCAGCAGTACTTCAACGGCACGGTCGATGCGTGGGGCATGTTCCAGGACCGCTCCGGCAAGGTCATCAAGCGCTTCACCGTGGTGATGGACTGCCGCTGGGACGGCGACACCGGCGTGCTGGACGAGCAGTTCACCTACTCGGACGGCACGCGGCAGCGTCGTGTCTGGACGCTGAAGAAGGTGGGTGACCACCGTTACGTCGGCAGTGCATCGGACGTGATTGGCGAGGCCGCCGGCGAGAGCGGCGGCAATGCATTCAACTGGAAATACACGCTGGCGCTGCCGGTCGATGGCCGCGTCTATCACGTCAATTTCGACGACTGGATGTTCCTGATGGATGAGAACGTGATGCTGAACCGCGCCGTGATGAGCAAATTCGGCTTCCGCCTGGGCGAAGTCACGCTGTCTTTCCGAAAGAGGACGGCAGGATGATGTCATTGCAGTCCCCGACAGCCCGCCCGGCCCGCGCACACAGTGCGGCCCGCGGCTGGTCAATGAACCCGCGCGTTCACGACTGGCGGGGCAAGCGCGTCTGGGTGATCGGCGCATCGACCGGCATCGGCGCCGAGACCGCGCGCCTGCTGCTTGAAAGCGGCGCACGCGTCGCCGTGTCCGCGCGCCGCGAGACGGCGCTGCAAAGCGTGGCACACGACCATCCGCACGCGCTCACGCTGCCGCTGGACGTGACCGTGCCCTACCAGGTGCGGCAGGCGCGCGACCGGCTACTGGCCGCATGGCAGGGAATTGACCTGGTGCTGCTGGTGGCGGGCGCCTACAACGAAATGCGTGCCGACGGCATCGACCTGGACGTGGTCGACCACCTGCTCGACCTGAACCTGCGCAGCGTGTTCCGCTGCCTCGACGCGGTGCTGCCGACGCTGCTGGCACAGGGCGAAGGCGGGATAGGGATCGTGTCATCGGTGGCCGGCTATTCCGGCCTGCCGAAGGCGCTGGCGTACGGGCCGACGAAGGCGGCGCTGATCAACCTGTCCGAGTCACTGTACTTTGACCTGCGGCCGCGCGGGATCGCGGTCTACCTGATCAATCCCGGCTTTGTCGCCACGCCGGCCACCGCGCAGAATGACTTCGCGATGCCGGGGCTGATCAGCGCGCGCCGCGCCGCGCACGAGATCGTGTCAGGCATCGAGAAGGGCCGGTTCCACATTCATTTCCCGAAGCGCTTCACGAACTGGCTGAGGCTCGCGCGCCTGCTACCCTACCGGCTCTACTTCCCGCTGATCCACAAGGTAACCGGACTATGAATCACGAAGCCAGCCTCGCGCGACTGATCGACTGTTTTCGGACGATCGCGCCCGGCACGCTGCCCGCGCTGGCTGCGATCTACGCCGACGACGTCTATTTCAAGGATCCGTTCAATGAGGTGCGCGGCCTGCCCGCGGTGACGCGCATCTTCGCGCACATGTTCGAACAGGTCGATGCGCCGCGATTCGTGATCACCGGCAGCGTACTGCAGGGCGACCAGGCATTCGTGACCTGGGATTTCCGCTTTCGCATGAAACGCTTCGCGCGCGACGAGCAATGCATACGCGGCGCCAGCCACCTGAAGTTCGACGCCGATGGCCGTGCTTCTTTCCACCGTGACTACTGGGACGCGGCCGAGGAACTGTACGAGAAACTGCCCGTGCTGGGCGCACTGATGCGCCTGCTGAAACGCGCCGCGCGCAGCTGACGGGCTCAGGCCTTCGGCGTGCGCTTGCGCGCGGTCGTGGTTTTTCCTGCGGCGGTCTTCTTTGCCGGCCCGCTGCGCTTGCTGCTCTTCTTCGCCGGCGCCGGCGCCAGCGCCTGACCGACCGCATTCGAGAATTGTTCCTGGACAGTGTTCCACCATGCCGCCGGTGCAGCGAATTGCGCCGCCATCGCCGCGGCATCGGGGAATGCGCCTGCCGCTCCCGGCGCGCCGGCTTCGGCTTCTGCTGCCTCCGGATCCGCCGCCCTGGTCGTCCTGTCGAACGGTGAATCGAACGCCGGCTTGACGTCAGGCGGCGGGGAACCGGCGCCGGCGGCACTGCCGGTGCCTGCGGCGTGGGCGGCGTTGGCGAAACTCTGGCTCACCGAGCGCAATGCGTTCAGCGTGGCGCTCTGCACTTCGAGCGCCTGTATCGTGCTGCGCAACATGTTCATGTTCATCTGCAGCCACGACTCGACCGCCTTCAGGTCGGCGATCTGCTTGTCGATGTCCTCCGGCGACAGGGAAGGCATGCTCATGCCCGGCAGCTTCATCGCGCCCCACAGGCCCTTCACGAACTCCATCGTGTCGCCCATCGCGTTTGCGCCGGGCATGCCGTTCGCGTCATGAGATGACATGTTTTCCTCCGAAATCGGAACTGGTTCAGGCTAGGTTAGCAGATCGCGCGGCACGGGCAATGCGGCAGGGCAGCTTCTGTCTGCCCTGCGGACGATGCAGCCCGCGTTCAAACCATTAAACTAGCGGGATGCCGCCACTTTCCGCTTTCCGCCGACACGCTCCTCCCGCGAGGCGCCGGCTCGGCATCGTGCTGGCAGTCCTGCTGCTCACCGTCGCCGTGCACCTCGCCTTGATCGAATGGCTGAAGAGCGAGCTGCAGCTGATCACGCTCGATGCGGATGAAGAGGGCGAACCGCCTGTCAGCGTCACTTTGCAACAGCTTCCCGAACCTTCCGCACCGCTGCCGAAGGCCGAGCCCGCACCGCCGCCGGCCCCGGCTCGCGAACCGATGGCCGCCGTTCCCGTTGCGCCTGCGCCGCCGGTGCAGGAAGCCGCGCCACCGCCGCCCTCCCCGCCCGCGGCCAGCCAGGAAAGCAACGCACCGACGGTAGTTGCCGAGGCGCCGCCTCCCGCACCGGCTGCCGCGCCCGAGGCTGCTCCGGCGCCGCTCGCCAGCCCGGTCGAGAACGGCGCGCCGGCACTGTTCACTCGCGCGAGCCCGCCGCCGCCGGTCGACCTCACGTTCAATGTGATCGCGATTCGCAAAGGCAGTCGCACCGATGGCAACGGCAGCATGAGCTGGCGGCATGACGGAAATCATTACAAGCTGAGCGTCGAGATGGGCGTCCTGTTCTTCACGCTGCTCAAGTACCGCAGCGAAGGCGAGCTCGGCAAGATCGGCGTCGCGCCCGAGCTATATGCGGAAAAGCGCGTCGGACGCTCGGAGACCAACACCCATTTCCACCGGGAGCGGCAGCAGATCAGCTTCTCGGCATCGACAGCGAGCGTGCCCGTCCGTGGCGGCGAACAGGA
>CAYZXP010000053.1:0-10088 GCA_964482415.1 uncultured Bifidobacterium sp.
GGCAGTTCGTACAACCCGCTGTTCCTGTACGGCGGCGTCGGCCTGGGCAAGACCCACCTGATCCATGCGATCGGCAATCAGGTCTTGGCTGACAACCCGAACGTACGTATCCGCTACATCCATGCGGAGCAGTACGTGCGCGACGTCGTGACTGCGTACCAGCGCAAGGGCTTCGACGACTTCAAGCGCTATTACCATTCGCTCGACCTGCTGCTGATCGACGATATCCAGTTCTTCGGCGGCAAGAGCCGCACGCAGGAAGAGTTCTTCTATGCGTTCGAGGCGCTGATCGCGGCGAAGAAGCAGATCATCATTACCAGCGACACCTATCCGAAGGAGATCACCGGCATGGATGACCGGCTGATCTCGCGCTTCGACTCCGGCCTGACGGTCGCTGTCGAGCCGCCGGAGCTGGAGATGCGCGTCGCGATCCTGCTGAAGAAGGCGCAGCAGGAAGGCGTGACGCTGTCCGACGACGTCGCGTTCTTCGTCGCCAAGCACCTGCGCTCGAACGTGCGCGAGCTGGAGGGCGCGCTGCGCAAGATCCTCGCGTACTCGCGTTTCCACGACAAGGAAATCACGATCGACGTGGTCAAGGAAGCGCTGAAGGACCTGCTGTCGGTGCAGAACCGGCAGATCTCCGTCGAGAACATCCAGAAGACGGTGGCCGATTTCTTCAACATCAAGGTCGCCGACATGTATTCGAAGAAGCGGCCGGCCAACATTGCGCGGCCGCGCCAGATCGCGATGTACCTCGCCAAGGAACTGACGCAGAAGAGCCTGCCCGAGATCGGCGAGCTGTTCGGCGGCCGCGACCACACGACGGTGCTGCATGCGGTGCGGAAGATTGCCGCCGACCGCAGCAAGAACCCCGAAGTCAACCACGAGCTGCACGTGCTCGAACAGACCCTGAAAGGCTGAGACAGGAACCGGCGATGCAAACCAGAACCCACATTCCAAGCGTTTCTTGCGAAAGGAAATCACCATGCAACTGGTAAAAACCCACCGGGACGCGCTGCTGCGACCGCTGCAGATCGTGAGCGGTATTGTCGAGCGTCGGCACACGCTGCCGATTCTGGCCAATATCCTCATCCGCAAGAACGGCGACGACGTGTCCCTGCTGTCGACCGACATCGAAGTCCAGATCAGCACGCATGCGGCGATCGGTTCGGGCAAGGAAGAAGCGGCCACCACGGTTGCCGCGCGCAAGCTGCTCGACATCCTGCGCGCGCTGCCGGACTCGGAAGTGTCGCTGTCGCTGTCGAACAAGCGCATGACCATCCAGTGCGGCAAGTCGCGCTTTGCGCTGCAGACGCTGGCGGCCGAGGAATTCCCGACCGTCGCGCAGGCCGAGCATTACGGCGCGCAGTTCAGCCTGCCGCAGAAGACGCTGAAGCACCTGTTCAACATGGTGCACTTCTCGATGGCGCAGCAGGACATCCGCTACTACCTGAACGGCCTGTTGCTGGTGGTCGAGGGCCAGAACGTGATTGCCGTCGCGACCGACGGCCATCGCCTGGCGTTCAGCCAGATCGTCACCGACCAGCAGTTCGCGCGGCAGGAAGTGATCATTCCGCGCAAGACCATCCTCGAACTGCAGCGCCTGCTCGAGGAGACCGATGATCCGGTCACTCTGGCGATCGCGACCAATCAGGTGAAGTTCAGCTTCTCCGACATCGAGCTGATCTCGAAGCTGGTCGAGGGCAAGTTCCCCGACTACACGCGCGTGGTGCCGAAGGCGTACAAGAACAACTTCACGATTAGCCGCGAGGCGCTGCTGCGCTCGCTGCAGCGCGCAGCGATCATGACCTCGGACAAGTTCAAGGGCGTGCGCTGCATGATCGCGCCGGGCAGCCTGAAGATCAGTTCGACCAACGCCGACCAGGAAGAGGCGGTCGAAGAGCTCGAGATCGACTACGGCGGCGACAGCATCGACATCGGCTTCAACGTCACCTATCTGCTGGACGTGCTGAACAACCTGAAGTGCGACAGCGTCAGCGTGTCGCTGGGCGATGCGAATTCGTCGGCGCTGATCACGCTGCCGGATGACGCGAACTTCAAGTATGTCGTGATGCCGATGCGAATTTGAGTCCCGGCCGCAAGCGGTGACCGGAGGGGCCCCCAGGGCCCCTTCGGTACTTATTCAGAACCATCGTTTTTCTGCTTTTTGCTTACTTAGGACAGCCATGTCAGCGATTCCCTCCGATAACGCCAGCGCGTCGAGCCAGTACGGCGCTTCTTCTATCCAGATCCTCGAGGGCCTGGAAGCGGTGCGCAAGCGTCCCGGTATGTACATCGGCGATACGTCGGACGGCACCGGCCTGCACCATCTGGTGTTCGAGGTGCTCGACAACTCGATCGACGAAGCGCTGGCCGGGCATTGCAGCGAGATTCATGTGACGATCCATTCGGACAACTCGATCTCGATCACCGACAATGGCCGTGGCATCCCGACCGGCATCAAGTGGGACGACAAGCACGAACCCAAGCGCAGCGCCGCCGAGATCGTGATGACCGAGCTGCACGCCGGCGGCAAGTTCGACCAGAACTCGTACAAGGTGTCGGGCGGCCTGCACGGCGTGGGCGTGTCCTGCGTGAACGCACTGTCGAAGAAGCTGAAGCTGACCATCCGCCGCGACGGCAAGAAGCACTTCATGGAGTTCGCTCGCGGCGTGCCGCAGAACCGCGAGATCGAGATGCAGGACGGCGTCGCCGTTTCGCCGATCAAGATGATCGGCGAGACCGAGAAGCGCGGCACCGAGGTGCACTTCTGGGCTGACGAGGAAATCTTCACGCACATCGAGTTCCACTATGACATCCTCGCCAAGCGCATCCGCGAGCTGTCCTTCCTGAACAACGGCGTGCATATCAAGCTCACCGACCAGCGCACCGGCAAGGAAGAGGATTTCGCATTCGAGGGCGGAACGCGCGGCTTCGTCGAGTACATCAACAAGAGCAAGAACGTGCTGCACCCGACGGTGTTCCAGGCCACCGGCGAGCGCGTGTCCGAGAACGGCACCACGATTTCGGTCGATGTATCGATGCAGTGGAATGACGCATTCAACGAGCAGGTGCTGTGCTTCACCAACAACATCCCGCAGCGCGATGGCGGCAGCCACCTGACTGGCCTGCGCGCGGCGATGACACGGGTGATCAACAAGTACATCGAAGAAAACGAGCTGGCGAAAAAGGCGAAGGTCGAGATCAGCGGCGACGACATGCGCGAGGGCCTGACCTGCGTGCTGTCGGTGAAAGTGCCGGAGCCGAAGTTCAGCTCACAGACCAAGGACAAGCTGGTCTCAAGCGAGGTGCGCGGCCCGGTCGAGGAAGTGGTCGCGAAGACCCTGACTGACTACCTGATGGAGAAGCCGAACGACGCGAAGATCATCTGCGGCAAGATCGTCGAAGCTGCGCGTGCGCGCGAAGCCGCGCGCAAGGCGCGCGAGCTGACCCGCCGCAAGGGCATCATGGACGGCCTCGGTCTGTCGGCCAAGCTGGCAGACTGCCAGGAGAAAGACCCGGCGCAGTGCGAGCTGTACATCGTCGAGGGTGACTCCGCAGGCGGCTCGGCCAAGCAAGGCCGCGACCGCAAGTTCCAGGCCATCCTGCCGCTGCGCGGCAAGGTGCTGAACGTCGAGAAGGCGCGCTTCGAAAAGATGCTGTCGTCCGAGCAGATCACCACGCTGATCGCCACGCTCGGCACCTCGATCGGCGCCGACGAATTCAACATCGACAAGCTGCGTTATCACCGCATCATCATCATGACCGATGCGGACGTCGACGGCGCGCACATCCGCACGCTGCTGCTGACGCTGCTGTACCGCCAGATGCCGCTGCTGGTCGAGCGCGGCCATGTGTACATCGCGCAGCCGCCGCTGTACAAGGTCAAGCATGGCAAGGACGAGCGCTACCTGAAGGACGACCTCGAGGAAGCCAGCTACATGATGCAGATCGCGCTGAACGACGCGGCGCTGGTGCCTGCCGAGAATGCGGCGCCGATCGCCGGCGATGCGCTGGCCGAGCTGGTCCGCAAGTACAACACCGCGAACGCGATCATCCAGCGCCTGTCGCGCGCGATCGACGACGCGGCGCTGTCGGCGATCATGAACGGCGTCACGCTCGACCTCGAGACGGCCGAGGCTTCGGAGGCTTCTGCGCAGGCGCTGGCGAATGCGATCAATGATCCCTTCGTGCGCGTGGTCGTCAGCTCGGACGAGCTGTCGGCCAAGCACATGCTGCGCGTCGAGCGCCGCCACCACGGCAACATGAAGATCAGCGTGATCGATGCTGAATTCGTCGACGGTCCGGACTATGCGTTGCTCGCCGAAGCGGCTGCCACCTTCAAGGGGCTGATTGGCCGCGGCGCGCTGGTGCGGCGCGGCGCCGGTGAAAAGGTGCGCGAGTCGGCCATCCTCGACTTCCGCCAGGCGATGGCCTGGCTGCGCGACGAAGCCGAACGCGGCGTGTCGAAGCAGCGCTACAAGGGTCTCGGCGAGATGAACCCCGAGCAGCTGTGGGAAACCACGATGGATCCGACCGTGCGTCGCCTGCTGAAGGTGCAGATCGAGGACGCGATCGCAGCCGACCAGATCTTCACCACGCTGATGGGCGACGAAGTCGAGCCGCGGCGCGCCTTCATCGAGAGCAACGCGCTGGCGGCGGGGAATATCGACGTGTAAGCGCCGGCCGGTGCAGTAAAGTGAATGTCCCCCGGGGCCATCCATGCGGATGGCCCTTTGTTTTTCCGCTGTCGTTCAATTTGCCCCCGGCGAGAGACAGACGCATGGCGACAGCAACTGGCTTGTGACTAATGCGCACAAGTGAATCGACAAATCTGGGCGTTTGTAACCTTGGTGGTTGAATATACTGCGGCGAAGCCCCACTCCGCCCATGCAATGACTATTCAGGCCATCATTTTCGACGCCTACGGCACGCTGTTCGATGTTTACTCGATCGGCGCGCTCGCGGAACGCCTGTTTCCCGGCAAGGGCGCGGCCGTCGCCGAGCTCTGGCGCGACAAGCAGATCGAGTACACGCGGCTGCGCACGCTGTCGAACACCTACAAGCCGTTCTGGGAGATCACGCAGGACGCGCTGGTCTTTTGCTGCCGCAAGCTCGGGCTGGAGCTGACCCTCGATGCGCAGACGCAGCTGATGGGACAGTATGCGAAGTTGCAGGCCTTTCCGGAGAACCGCGCGGTGTTGCAGGCGCTGAAGTCTGCCGGGCTGAAGCTTGCGATCCTGTCCAATGGCAATCCGGACATGCTCGACGCCGCCGTCGGCGCGGCCGACATGCAGGGATTGTTTACGCAAGTGCTGTCGGTGCACGGCGTGCAGAAATTCAAGACCGCTCCAGAGGCTTACCAGCTCGGCCCGGACATGCTCGGCGTCGCCGCCAGGGACAGCCTGTTCGTTTCCAGCAATGGCTGGGACATCTGCGGCGCCGCCTGGTTTGGCTACCGTACGTTCTGGGTCAACCGCGCAAATGCGCCGATGGAAGAGCTCGGCGTCACGCCCAACGGCGAAGGCCGCACGCTGGACGATTTGCATCGCTACGTAGTCCGGCACAGATAAGCAGCACAATTTCGATTCACCGCCTATCCAATACGCACAAACTCCTGAGGAAAACATCATGACAGCACGCACGAATTGCCATGGACTGCAGGTCGATACCGTCCTGTACCGCTTCATCGAGGACAAGGTCCTGCCGGGCACCGGCATCAGCAGCGACAGCTGGTGGAAGGGCTTTGCGCAGATCGCCGGCGAGCTGTCGCCGAAGAACGCCGCGCTGCTCGCCGAGCGCGACCGCCTGCAGGTCGAGCTCGACAACTGGCATCGCGCGCACCCGGGCCCGATCGCCGATGTCGCGGCCTACCGTCAGTTCCTCGAGTCGATCGGCTACCTGCAGCCGGTGCCGGCTGACGTCAAGGTGACCACCGAGAATGTTGACGCCGAACTGGCGACGACGGCCGGCCCTCAGCTGGTGGTGCCGATCCTGAATGCACGCTATGCGCTGAATGCCGCGAATGCGCGCTGGGGTTCGCTGTATGACGCGCTGTACGGCACCGACGCAATTTCGGAAGACGGCGGCGCCACCCGCGCCGGCGGTTACAACCCGGTGCGCGGCGCGAAAGTGATCGCATTCGCACGCAACTTCCTCGACCAGTCAGCGCCGCTGGCGCAAGGCTCGCATGCCGATGCGACCGGCTACAAGGTCGACGGCGGCAAGCTGGTCGTCACGCTGAAGGACGGCAGCAGCACCGGCCTGAAGGACGCAGCGAAATTCGCCGGCTATCAGGGCGACGCCGCCGCGCCGTCATCGGTCCTGCTGAAAAACAATGATCTGCACATCGACATCCGCATCGACCGCAGCACCACGATCGGCAAGGATGATGCGGCCGGCGTGTCCGACGTCGTGATTGAGTCGGCGCTGTCGACCATCCTCGACCTCGAAGATTCGGTGACCGTGGTGGATGGCAGCGACAAGGTCGTCGCTTATGAAAACTGGCTCGGCATCCTGAAGGCCACGCTGGTCGAATCCGTCAGCAAGGGCGGCAAGACCTTCGACCGCACGCTGAATGCTGACCGCGAATACACCGGCGCGAACGGCCAGCCGGTGAAGTTGCACGGGCGCTCGCTGCTGTTCCTGCGCAATGTCGGCCACCTGATGACGAACCCGGCGATCCTGCTGGCTGACGGCAAGGAAATCCCGGAAGGCATCCTCGACGCCGTCGTCACCACCACGATCGCGCTGCACGACCTGAAGCGCCCGGCGTCGCAGGCCATCGGCAACACCCGCACCGGCTCGGTCTACATCGTCAAGCCGAAGATGCACGGCCCGAAGGAAGTCGCGTTTGCCGTCGAGCTGTTCGGCCGCGTCGAGTCGCTGCTGGGCCTGAAGGAAAACACCGTCAAGCTCGGCATCATGGATGAAGAGCGTCGCACGTCGACCAACCTGAAGGCCTGCCTGAAGGAAGCGGCGGCGCGTGTTGCGTTCATCAACACCGGCTTCCTCGACCGTACCGGCGACGAGATGCATTCGTCGATGACCGGCGGCGCCATGATGCGCAAAGGCGACATGAAGACCTCGACCTGGCTGTCCGCCTATGAGCGCAGCAACGTGCTGAACGGTCTGTCGTCAGGCATGCGTGGCCGCGGCCAGATTGGCAAGGGCATGTGGGCCATGCCTGACCTGATGGCTGCCATGATCGAGCAGAAGATCGGCCATCCGAAAGCCGGCGCGAACACCGCCTGGGTGCCTTCGCCGACCGCCGCTACCCTGCATGCGCTGCACTACCATCAGGTAAACGTGTTCGAGATTCAGCAGCAGCTGGAGAAGCTCGACGCGGCGACCGAACTGGCGAAGCTGCGCGACGACCTGCTGATGGCGCCGATCGTCGCCAAGCCGAACTGGTCCGCCGCCGACATCCAGCAGGAACTCGACAACAATGCGCAGGGCATCCTCGGTTACGTGGTGCGCTGGGTCGAACAGGGCGTCGGCTGCTCGAAGGTGCCCGACATCCACAACGTCGGCCTGATGGAAGACCGTGCAACGCTGCGCATCTCCAGCCAGCACATCGCGAACTGGTTGCTGCATGGCGTGGTGACCGAAGCGCAGGTGAAGGAGACTTTCGAGCGCATGGCGAAGGTGGTTGACCAGCAGAATGCGGGTGATCCCCTGTATCGCCCGATGGCGCCGAACTTTGCTGACTCGCACGCGTTCCGTGCAGCGAGCGACCTGGTGTTCAAGGGTCTCGAGCAACCGGCCGGTTACACCGAGCCGCTGCTGCATGCATGGCGTCTGAAGTTCAAGAAGGACGTGATGGGCGTCTGATTTCCCAGCGCCTGAACGAAAACGCCGGACGTCACGTCCGGCGTTTTTTTTTGCGCTGCATGCAGCGTCGTGGCCATGGGTCGCCAGCAGGAACCCGCTATCCGGGCGCGTTCCGAAACCGGTTGGTCCGACGCGCCGGAAGTCGGTGCCTCAGCCTTTGTTCACACCACCGACCCGATGAGGAATCCCCCCATGGCAAGCAGCAAAGTCGCGCCCCGTTCACACATCGAACTTAACGCAAGCGCGTCACTGTTTCGCAATTCGCCGGAGGCAAACGATGCCGGCGGATCGGTGCCACGCATGCTGCAGGCATATCGTCCGCAACAGGACATGGAGTTCGCCAAATTGCCGTTTGAGGTCGAGACCCTGATCCTGTCGGCGCTCTCGGACACCGCGCAGCCCGGCAGCCCGCTGCTGAGGCTCGGCCTCACCTGCAACTATTTTCATCTGCGCGTACGCGACCACATTGAAAACGCTTCCGAAGGTCGCCGCTTCCGGCGAACTTTCGAGCACCACCAGTACGCCGCCAGCTACGGCGTCACGCCTGTCGAGCATGCGAAAGAGAAGATTGGCTGGCGTGCAGCGGAGCAGCTGGAGCGGTGGGCCAACAATTGGCATGCGCCCGGCGGCACCGATATCCACGGATCGAACATGCGGCTGCGCGATCCGGTCACTATAGCGATCGGCAATGATCTCACCTGGTCATCAGAATTTGCCCAAGTGCTGGCGAAGCGCATGGGTTACCTGACGGTGCTGGACTTCCTGTCGAAGCCCGGCGACGCGGAATTCCTGATCAAATCCATCCGTACGACGCCGCGCGCCAGCTACCTCGCGCTGGCAATGACGCCTGCGAATTTTTCTTTGCCGGATGCGCAAAGCATCGCGAAGGAGATGGCGCTGCATCCGGTTGTCTGCTTCGTTCAGATAGCCGACGAGATTCCGGACATCTCGGGAAAACATGCCGGGTTTGGCCTGAACCTGCTCGCCGCCTGTGCGGAGCACGCCGTCGACAGCTGCCAGTTCTCGCTGAAATATGACGTCATGCACAAGGACAAGGCCGCGCAGCTGGCAGACGTGATCCGGAAATTCAAATGCGGCGTCACCATCGAGATCTCTGCCAATCGGGTGACGCCGGACTGCATGACGCTGTTATTCGACGCCGTCAGGTTTTGCAACCAGTCGTCAGCCACCCTGCTGAAACTCTGTTGCCAGGGGATTGAAATCGCGAAGGCGGTGGGCCTGATGGATGGGATAGCTCTTGCGCAGGCAGGGATTCATGTCCAGTACCTGAACCAGGCGCTGAAGGACAGTCATGCCGGCGCGCCGGACGACGACAGTGCGTCAGATCAGGAGGTCGGTTTGCGCCTGAGCCAGCTGGATTTATCCTACGATGGCTCGGATCTTGAGTTCGCGTCAGACGCTGACGAGCAATGACCGGGCCCCCATGAAAAAACGCCCTCCGGTTGGAGGGCGTTTTTGTTCAGAGCCGTGCCTGGGGATCAGGCGGCCAGCTTGTGCTCCGGTTCAGCCGGTGCCGAGGTCCGGATCAGGTGGTCGAACGCGCCGAGCGCCGCTTTCGATCCTTCGCCCATCGCAATGATGATCTGCTTGTACGGCACCGTCGTCACGTCACCGGCGGCGAAGACACCCGGCACCGAGGTCTGGCCCTTTGCATCGACTTCGATCTCGCCGCGATTCGACAGCGCGACCGTGCCTTTGATCCAGTCGGTATTCGGCAACAGGCCGATCTGCACGAAGATGCCTTCGAGTTCGACTGCGCGGGCTTCGCCGCTCTTGCGATCCGTGTAGCGCATGCCATTCACCTTGCTGCCGTCGCCGGTGACTTCCGTCGTCTGTGCATCCGTGATCACGGTGACGTTCGGCAGGCTGCGCAGCTTGCGCTGCAACACCTCATCGGCACGCAATGTCGAATCGAACTCGAGCAGCGTCACATGGCCGACGATGCCGGCGAGGTCGATCGCGGCCTCGACGCCGGAGTTGCCGCCGCCAACCACGGCGACGCGCTTGCCCTTGAACAGCGGGCCATCGCAGTGCGGGCAGTAGGCCACACCCTTGTTCCGGTATTCCTTCTCGCCCGGCACGTTCAGCTCGCGCCAGCGCGCACCGGTGGCGAGGATGACCGACTTCGCTTTCAGGCTCGCGCCGCTCTCGAGCTTCACTTCGATCAGGTCGCCCGGGATCAGCGCGGCCGCACGCTGCAGGTTCATCACGTCGACGTCGTATTCCTTCACATG
>CAYZXP010000053.1:10188-16905 GCA_964482415.1 uncultured Bifidobacterium sp.
GCGAGGATCTCTTCGAGCTCCATCCGGCCCTGGCCGAAGTTCTGGCCATTGAGGAAGATGGTCGGCACGGCCATGATCTTGCGCTCGTTCACTTCGTCCTGGAACAGCGCACCATCGATCATCGTGTGGCGAATGTTCGGATTGATCACCGACATCAGGTTCAGCGCCTGTACGACTTCCGGACAGTTCTGGCACGACAGCGAGATATAGGTCTCGAACACGAACTCGCCGTCGAGATTGCGGATCTGCTCGAGCACGTCATCGCTGGCCTTCGGAGGATGACCACCCACTTGCAAGAGGGCGAGTACCAGCGACGTGAACTCGTGACCCATCGGGATGCCGGCAAACCGCACGCCCATGTTGCTGCCTGCACGGTTCAAGGCGAACGACGGCTTGCGCTCGTTGTCATCATTGCTTTCGCGGTAGGACAGGCGCGGCGACAGCGTTGCAATCTCCTGCAGCATGGCGCGCATTTCCTGCGACTTCTCGCCATTATCGAGCGATGCGGTGATCTCCACATCGTGAATGACCTTGCCGAGGTAGGCTTGCAATTGGTTCTTGATCGCGGCGTCCAGCATGATGACCTCTTGAGCTTGTGTTGTTCGAGGTGGGGCGCTGCCTGCGCAGCGCCCCGGTACTACATACGACAGGGGAGAAACTTAGATCTTGCCGACCAGGTCGAGCGACGGAGCCAGGGTCTCTGCGCCCGGGGTCCACTTCGCCGGGCAGACCTGACCCGGGTGGGCGGCGACGTATTGCGCAGCCTGTACCTTGCGCAGCAGTTCTTTCGCGTCGCGGCCGATGCCGTCGTCATGCACTTCGCACAGCTTGATCTGGCCTTCCGGGTTGATCACGAAGGTGCCGCGCAGCGCGAGGCCGGCTTCTTCGATCATCACTTCGAAATTGCGGCTGATTGCACCGGTCGGGTCGCCCAGCATCGGGTAACGGATCTTGCCGATGGTTTCCGACGTGTCGTGCCATGCCTTGTGCGAGAAATGCGTGTCGGTCGACACGGCATAGATTTCGACGCCCAGCGACTTGAACGTGTCGTAGTTGTCGGCCAGGTCGCCCAGCTCGGTCGGGCAGACGAAGGTGAAGTCGGCCGGGTAGAAGAACACGACAGACCACTTGCCCTTCAGGTCGGCGTCGGTCACTTCGACGAATTTGCCATTGTGGTAAGCCTGGGTCTTGAACGGTTTGACGATGGTATTGACGATGGACATGCTAGGTCTCCTTCGGTTGGTGAGCAGATGGGTGAATGATAGGGTTCAACTATGAATGAGTAAATTTGATAGTTTTTATAGATTAAATAGCCTATGCCTATGGGACGGGCCATCTCGATAGAATTTTGCCAGAAGACAGCGCTGATCGTCGGCGCAGGAATGGATGGAAAGAGTGCGGCCGCGGGCAATGGTTCTTCGTCCGCATTGCCGCGATATTCGTTCTTCTTGTTTTTCCGAATCAGATTTTCTTTTCAATTCGATTTTTTTATCGGCTGAGCTTGCATAAAATCGAGCCCGCATGACACAACGAACGGCGCAGACGTTTTTCTGCCCGCAAGCCTATTGGAGGATGTATGAAAAAATTCCTGACCGCCCTGGTGGTCGCGATCATGGGGTTCACCGTAGCCATGTCCGGCGCCGAAGCCAAGCGAATGGGCGGCGGTGGCTCCTTCGGCAAATCGTCGCCGAGCTTCAGCAGGCAGGCCACGCCACAGGGCCCCAACCAGATGGCACCCGCGCCGCGTCCGGCGCAGCCTGGCGCACCGGCACCGAAGCCGGCCAGCCCGTGGAAAGGTATTCTCGGCGGCGCGCTGCTGGGACTTGGCCTGGGCGCACTGTTGTCGCATTTCGGCATGGGCGGTGAACTGGCCGGCATGATCAGCACCATGCTGATGGTGATGCTGCTGGCGTTTGCGGCGATGTTCGTCATCCGCATGCTCAAGCGCCGCGCAGAGCCGCGCCCGGCCTATGCGGGCCCGATGGAGCGCAACCTGATGCCTGATACGAGCAGCACGCCGGAGATCGGCTCCAACCTCGGTGGCGCATCGTATTCGGCGCCGCAGCTTGCCGCGCAGCCGGCCGTGCCTGAAGGTTTCGATGTGCCGGGCTTCCTGCGCCATGCGAAGACCAACTTCATCCGCATGCAGGCGGCCTGGGATCGCGCCGACGTCAATGACATCCGCGAATTCACGACGCCGGAAATGTTCGCCGAACTGAAGATGCAGCTGTCCGAACGTGGCGCATCGGCGAACCATACCGATGTCGTGTCGATCGATGCGGAGATGCTGGGCGTGGAGTCGAACAGCATCGAGCACCTGGCCAGCGTGCGCTTCAATGGCATGATCCGCGAGGAAGAGAATGCGCCTGCCCAGCATTTCAGCGAGGTCTGGGTGCTGACCAAACCGCTGTCGGGTAGTCAGGGCTGGCTGCTCGCCGGCATCCAGCAGGCCTGATCCGTGCGGATACCGACTGTCGCAGGCAGCCGGTATCTGCAATAATCTGCACCAGAGCGATAGCCGCTCGCGTCATTCGCGAGCGGCTTTTTTTGTGACTGCCCATCCCCCGCAAAAATGACAGACCGAGCGCGTGCCGACCTTCCCCAGATCGCATCCTGGCTGCTGGCCGCGTTGGCCCTGCTGCTGGTCCTCAAGGCCGGGCTGCTGGCCGCGCTCTACTCCGGGCTGCTTGTGTATGCGCTGGTCCAACTGCTGGCGCCAAGGCTTGCGCGGCAACTGGGCAGCCAGCAGGCGCGTCTGGTTGCTGTTGCGGCGCTGGGCTCGCTGATTGTCCTGTCGCTGACCGCGGGTATCTGGGCGATGTGGTCGTTCTTTGTCTCGGATGCCGGCAGCGTGCCAGTCCTGCTGAAGAAGCTGGCCGACCTGGTCGACGAGTCGCGCAGCCAGATTCCGCCATGGCTGGCAGCGTACCTGCCGGCGAGCGCAGAGGCGCTGCAGCAGATGCTGACGAGCTGGATGCGCGCACATGCGTCACAGGCCACTGAGATCGGACAGGAAACCGGGCGAGTTCTGGTGCACATCCTGATCGGCATGGTCATCGGCGCGATGGCTGCGCTGTATGACACCACCCAGGTTCACCGCTACAGGCCGCTGGCGGCAGCGCTGCACCAGCGCATCGTCCGCCTTCATCTGGCGTTCAGGCAGATCGTGTTCGCGCAGGTGCGGATTGCCGCGATCAACGCAGCATTCACCGGCATCTTCCTGACCGTCGTGCTGCCGCTTGCCGGTGTCACGTTGCCGTTCGTGAAAACGCTGATCCTGATCACCTTCGTCGCCGGCCTGCTTCCCGTGATCGGCAACCTGATCTCGAACACCGTGATCGTGATCGTCAGCCTGTCGCACTCGCTCGGGATCGCGCTGGCGTCGCTGCTGTTCCTCATCGTGATCCACAAGCTCGAATATTTCCTGAACGCGAAGATCATCGGCACGCAGATCAATGCGCGCGCCTGGGAACTGCTGACGGCGATGCTCGCTATGGAAGCGATCTTCGGCGTACCCGGCGTGATTGCAGCGCCGGTGTTCTATGCGTACGTGAAGACCGAACTGTCGGCGGCCGGCATGGTGTGACCCGCTGAGCGGGCGTGCGTCAGAGCAGCCTCATGCTCGTGATCGCATAGCCCTTGCTGCCAATCTGCTGGAAAGGTCGCTCGATGGCATAGTCAGGCATCGCATCCTCTTCGTCTGACACATCGAAGCCCTGCGCCAGAATTTGCCAGTCGGTGTTGGTGGCTTCCTCGGGAATCGGT
Organism: uncultured Bifidobacterium sp.; assembly: GCA_964482415.1. Lineage (GTDB taxonomy): Bacteria > Pseudomonadota > Gammaproteobacteria > Burkholderiales > Burkholderiaceae_D > Pernthalerella. The sequence continues at coordinate 13,954 of CAYZXP010000053.1, forward strand.
TTGCCTTCCAACACAGCCAGATACGAATACTTGCCGCCCGCTTCCGGACGCCGATACAGGTCGAGACGCATTGCCTTACCTCCGCCATGTGAAATTCGCGGATTGGACTTCCGCACCACTGCAAGGTTGCGCCTCAAAATGCTCAGCGTTTCCCTGCGCCCTCTTCATCCTCTGCGATGGACGCGATCAGCTCGGCGGGTCGCGCCGAGCGCTTGCGCAGTCGCAGGTTCAGCATCTCGACGACCACGGAGAACGCCATCGCCGAGTAAATATAGCCCTTCGGTACATGGGTGCCGAAGCTTTCGGCGATCAGCACGACGCCGATCGCCACCAGAAACGACAACGCCAGCATCTTGATGGTCGGGTGCGCCGACACGAAGCGGCCGATGGCGCCGGCAAACAGCATCATCAGGCCGACTGAGGCGATCACGGCCGTGATCATCACCGCCACCTCTTCGACCATGCCGACTGCCGTGATGATCGAGTCCAGCGAGAAGACAATGTCGATCAGCATGATCTGCACGATCACGGCGCCAAAGCTCGCACGCCCCGTGCCCGCCTTCTGCTCATGCTCGCCTTCGAAGGTCTGGTGGATTTCACCGACGCTTTTCCAGAGCAGGAACAGGCCGCCGAACATCAGCACGAGGTCGCGTCCCGAGAAGCCCTTGCCCAGCACGCTGACCAGAGGCTCGGTCAATCCGACGATCCAGGCCAGCATCATCAGCAGGCCGATGCGCATGAACATCGCCGCGAACAGGCCCAGCTTGCGCGCGAACTCGCGCCGCTCGCGAGGCAGCTTGTCCACCAGTATGGAAATGAAAATCACGTTGTCGATGCCGAGCACGAGCTCCAGCGCGGTCAGGGTCGCGAGTGCGATCCAGGTTTGCGGATCGGCCAGCAGTTCCAACATGCATCACACTCCAACAAGTCAATGGTCAAGCTGCATTGTAACGATAGCCAGCCCCGGGAGGCTATCCTGCAATTTCGCAAAAATCGATGGATAATCAGAATGTCGCTTCGAATATTTGGAAGGGTTTGAAGACGTGAGCCTGAACTTTCGCCATCTGCATTACTTCTGGGTCGTTGCCAAGGAAGGGAGCGTGACTCGCGCCGCTGAGCGCCTGGGGCTGGCAATCCAGACTGTCAGTGCCCAATTGTCCCTGCTCGAGCAGTCGGTCGGCAAGGCGCTGTTCAAGCCGCAGGGGCGGCGGCTGGTGCTGACCGAGGCCGGGCAGACGGCATTGCGCTACGCGGACCAGATTTTCCTGCTTGGAGAGCAAATGCAGGAGGCGCTCGCCGACATCGACGCCGAGCCGGTGATGCGGCTGACCGTCGGCATCTCGGACTCGCTGCCGAAGCTGATTGCATCGCGGCTGCTCGATGCAGCGCTCGCGTTGCCGCAACGTGTGCGCCTGATCTGCTACGAGGAGCAGTTCGAATCCTTGCTGGGCAAGCTGTCGGTGCACAAACTGGATGTGATGCTGACGGACCGGCCAGTGCCGCCCGGTTCGTCGCTGCGCGTGTTCAGCCATTTGCTCGGGGAGACGCAGATCAGCCTGTTCGCGCGTCCCGAACTGGCCGACCGTTACCGCGACGGCTTCCCGAAAAGCCTGAGCGGTGCGCCATTGCTGCTTCCGACTCGCAACAACGCGGTGCGCGGTCGTATCGACAACTGGCTGGAGGCGCATGACGTGCATCCGGACCTGATCGGCGAGTTTGACGACAATGCGCTGCTGCATACCTTCGGGCGCGCAGGCCGCGGGCTGTTCCCTGCGCCTTCGGTGCTGGCGAAGGACGTGCTCGAGCAGTTCGGCGCTGTCGAGGTCGGTGCGATGGCGCAGGTGCGCGAACAGATCTATGCGATCTCCAATGAGCGCAAGATAAAGCACCCGGCGATTGAGGCGATCCTGAGCGCAATGCACACGGACGTGTTCTGACACGGCCGCGGACGAAAAAAAAGCCGGCAATGCCGGCTCATCTCTGGTCGGTACCGGGATCAGTACAGATTCGAGATCCAGTGCGCGAGGTTGACCATGTCGTCTTCCGACAGCGTCTGCGCAAGGCTGGTCATGTTGCCAGCATCGTTCGTACGCTCGCGTGCCTTGAAGGCCTTCAGCTGCGTGATGATGTAATCCGGCTGTTGGCCAGCGAGGCGCGGAACTTCGTTCTGGCCCTTCATGCCGCCGAGGTGGCACATCGCGCACAGCGATTCTTCCGCTTTCTTCGCACCGGCTTCCACACGCGCCTGCTCGGCCTTGAATCCGGTACGAACCTGCTTCTGCGACGCGAAGTACGCAGCCAGATCCTTCATGTCCTGCTTCTCGAGTCCGGCGGCGATGGCCGACATCATCGGGTTCTTGCGGCGACCTTCCTTGTAGTCACGCAATTGCAGGTAGATGTAGCGGTCGTTCTGCCCCGCAAGGGTCGGGAATGCGCCGGCCTGCGAGTTCCCGTTCGGGCCATGGCAGGCGACGCATGCTTCAGCCTTCTTCTTGCCGGCCTCGACGTCCTGCGCCTGTGCGTTCACGCAAAGGGCAGCGAGGGCCAGGAAGGCGGTCAATGCTGCTCGAAATTTCATGACAAAACCTTAATTCGCTAAAGGGATAAAAAAAGAGGCTGCCCGAAGGCAGCCCCCTTTGTAACTGCTTGCAGCCGAATTATAGAGCGAACACGAAAACGCTGTTGCCGCGCTTGAAGTCGAGCTGGGTGTTGCCACCGGCAGCCACGGCGATGTACTGCTTGCCGTTGACGGTGTACGAGGTCGCCGGGGCGTTCACGCCCGCGCCGCACTGGTACTGCCACAGGACCTTGCCGGTACGTGCGTCATACGCCTTGAACCAGCCGTTGCCTTCGCCGGCGAACACCAGGTTGCCTGCGGTCGACATTGCGCCACCAATCATCGGCTGGTCGGTACGTGCCTTCCAGACGACCTTGCCGGTGTCGATGTTCACG
>CAYZXP010000054.1:0-10218 GCA_964482415.1 uncultured Bifidobacterium sp.
TCGCGGCGGAGGAGAATTGCTTCCCGATGATTCCCGCAGGCGCAGGCCATCATGAGGTGATGCTCGCCAGCGAACGCAACAAGTAAATCAGGTTGTGGAGGCGGCCGCGCAGGCGGCGGCTTCCGGCAGTTTTTTAGTAAAGTTCGCAATATCCACGCCGCTACCGCGGCACCGCGCAACGCGGCCTGACGCAGCCTTACCGGGCGGGCGAAGACCGAGGCGCAATCCGATCAACATTTGGGGACACACCATGCAGACCGATACCCGGCCGGCCGACGCCGCGCCCGCATCCGCCACAACTGCCGCTTCCGGCACCGCTTCCACCACTTCGCCGATCCGGCGACCCGAGGTCACGCTCGACGACAAGTACACGGCCGTCAACGGCCACATCTACCTGTCGGGCATTCAGGCGCTGGTGCGCCTGCCGATGATGCAGCGTCTGCGCGACGAAGCGGCCGGGCTGAACACCGCGGGCTTCATTTCCGGTTACCGCGGCTCGCCGCTGGGCATGCTGGACGAGGCGCTGTGGAAGGCGCAGAAGCATCTCGACAAGCACCATGTGAAGTTCGTGCCGGGCGTGAACGAGGATCTCGCGGCGACCGCGGTCTGGGGCACGCAGACGGTTGGTCTGGTCGGTCCGGCCAAATATGACGGTGTGTTCGCGCTGTGGTACGGCAAGGGCCCGGGCGTGGACCGCTGCGGCGACGTGTTCAAGCACATGAACCACGCGGGCACTTCCGAGCATGGCGGCGTGATCCTGGTGGCCGGCGACGACCACGGCGCGTATTCGTCGACGCTGCCGCACCAGTCGGATCACCTGTTCTCGGCCAGCATGATCCCCATGCTGTATCCCTGCAATGTGCAGGAATACCTCGACCTCGGCCTGCACGCCTGGGCGATGTCGCGCTATTCCGGCTGCGTGATCGGTTTCAAGGCGCTGGCTGATACGGTCGAGTCGACCGCTTCGGTGGACGCCGATCCGTTCCGCCTGCAGATCGTCTATCCGGATGACGTGAAGATGCCGGAAGGCGGCCTGAACACGCGCCTGTCGACCGACATGCTGGGCGTGCAGGCGCGCAAGCAGGAAGCGCTGATGCAGGACTACAAGATCTACGCGGCGATCGCCTATGCACGGGCGAACAAGCTGAACCGCGTGATGATCGACAGCCCGAACGCGAAGCTCGGCATCATCGCGTCCGGCAAGTCGTACCTCGACGTGCTGGAAGCGCTGGAAGAGCTGGGCATCGACGAGGCGATGGCCGCCGATATCGGCATCCGCCTGTACAAGGTGTCGATGCCGTGGCCGCTGGAGCCGGACGGCATCCGCGATTTCGCGCAGGGCCTCGACGAGATCCTGGTGGTCGAAGAGAAGCGGCAGATCGTCGAATACCAGCTGAAGGAACAGCTGTACAACTGGCGTGAGGACGTGCGTCCGCGCGTGATCGGCAAATTTGACGAGAAGGGCGAGTGGGTCGCGCCGCGCGGCGACTGGCTGCTGACCTCGAAGGCCGATTTCTCGGTTGCGCAGATCGCGCGCGTGATCGCGGCGCGTATCGCGCGCTTCCACACCAGCGACCTGATCAAGGCGCGCCTGACTTTCCTCGAAGCGAAGGAGCAGGTGCTGAACAAGGCGGTGAACACGCCGCCGCGCCCGCCGTATTACTGCTCGGGCTGCCCGCACAACACTTCGACCCGCGTGCCCGAGGGCAGCCTCGCGCTGGCCGGCATCGGCTGCCATGTGATGGCGACCGCGATCTACCCGGAATTCAACAAGCTGACCACGCACATGGGCGGCGAAGGCGCGCCCTGGATCGGTCAGGCGGCGTTCTCGAAAGTGCCGCACGTTTTCCAGAACCTGGGCGACGGCACCTATTTCCATTCGGGCTATCTGGCAATCCGCGCTGCGGCTGCGGCCAAGGTCAACATGACCTACAAGATCCTGTACAACGATGCGGTCGCGATGACCGGCGGCCAGCCGGTCGACGGCACGATCTCGGTGCGCCAGATCGCCCAGCAGATGGCGGCCGAAGGCGTGAAGCGGATCGCGCTGGTGACCGAAGACCTGAGCCGTTATGCCGACCGCTCCGAGTTGCCCGCGCACGTCACGCTGCATGACCGCAAGGACATGGACGCGGTGCAGCGCGAGCTGCGCGAAGTGAAGGGCCTGTCGGTGCTGATCTATGACCAGGTCTGCGCCGCCGAAAAGCGCCGCCGCCGCAAGAAGGGCGAGTTCCCGGAGCCGCCGCAGCGCATGTTCATCAATGATGCGGTCTGCGAGGGCTGCGGCGATTGCGGCGCGCAGTCGAACTGCACGTCGATCCTGCCGCTCGAGACTGAATTCGGCCGCAAGCGCACGATCGACCAGTCATCGTGCAACAAGGATTATTCGTGCGTGAAGGGCTTCTGCCCGAGCTTCGTCACCGTCACCGGCGGCACGCCGAAGAAGACCAAGGCGGACAAGTCGGTCGATGAGAGCTTCGCCGCACTGCCCGAACCGGTCGCCGCCCGTTGCGACCAGCCGTACAACATCCTGATCAACGGTATCGGCGGCACTGGCGTGATCACCATCGGCGCGCTGCTTGGCATGGCCGGCCATCTGGAAGGCAAGGGCGTGTCGGTGCTGGACATGACCGGCATGTCGCAGAAGAACGGCTCGGTGACGTCGCACGTGCGCATCGCCGCCACGCCGGAAGCGATCCGCGCGCAGCGCATCGCCACCGGCGAAGCAGACGTGGTGCTCGGTTGCGACATGCTGACCGCCGGCGCGCACGACGCAATCTCGAAGATGCGTCCGGGCCGCACGCATGCCGTGATCAACACGCATGAGCAGCCGACCGGCCCGTTCGCGCGTCAGCCGGACTGGCAATACCCGGGCGACGAAGTGCAGGCGCTGATCAGCGAATCCGCCGGCGGCGCCGCGGACTACATCGACGCGACGCGGATTGCGACTGCGCTGATGGGCGACTCGATCGCGACCAACCTGTTCATGCTCGGCTTCGCCTACCAGAAGGGCCTGCTGCCGCTGTCCGAAGCGTCGCTGATGCGCGCGATCGAGCTGAACGGCGTCGCGATCGCCGCGAACCAGAAGGCGTTCCGCTGGGGCCGCCGCGCTGCGGTGGACCTGAAGGCGGTCGAGCGTGTGGCCGTGCCGGCGCAGCCGATTCTGCTGAAGATGCCGGAAACCCTGAATGGCCTGCTGAAGACGCGCGTCGCCTTCCTGACCGACTATCAGGATGCGGCCTATGCACGGCAGTACGAGGCGCTGGTCGACGAAGTGCGCAAGGCCGAGGCCGCGCTGGGGCAGGGCGACAAGCTGGCTCGCGCGGTGGCAAAGTCGCTGTTCAAGCTGATGGCTTACAAGGACGAGTACGAAGTCGCGCGCCTGTACACTGACGGCAAGTTCGTCGAGAAGCTCAGGCAGCAGTTCGATGGCGAACTGACGCTGAAATTCAACCTTGCGCCGCCGCTGCTGTCGAAGAAGGATGGCAAAGGTCACCTGGTGAAAGCCGAGTACGGCAGCTGGATGTTCAAGGCGTTCAAGCTGCTGGCACGCTTCAAGGGTCTGCGCGGCACGCGCCTCGATGTGTTCGGCCATACCGCCGAGCGCAAGACGGAGCGCCAGCTGATCGTCGAGTATCGTGAACTGGTGCAGTCGCTGCTGCGCGGCCTGACCGCCGAGAAACTGCCGCAGGCGGTCGCGCTGGCATCGCTGGCGGACAAGGTGCGCGGCTTCGGGCATGTGAAGGAAGCAGCGGTGGATACGTATCGCCGCGAGGTGGCGACCGGTCTGCATGCTTATGCGACGGGCAAGGCGGCGGTGCCGCACGCTGCGTAAGTGTCGATGGCCGTTGGTTTGCAGCCAAGGGTCCCAGCGCAAGCCGGGACCCATGGTCGCAATCCGGCAGCCATGCATACTGTAGCCACCCTGGATTCAAAGCCCCGCTTTTACGGAACCCAACAATGCTGGCCTTGCCTGAGTTAACCTCCGGCGCATCACCAACCCTCATCAGAAGAAAAATGAAAGCCCTCGAAAAACTCACCTTTGAAAGCGTCACCGTCCGCGCGGTGTCGATCCCGATGCGTCGTCCGATCGTTGCGAAGGTCGGCACTTACACGGAGTGGCCGTTCATCCTGATCGACGTGCACACGAAGGAAGGCATCACCGGCCGCGCCTATCTCGAGCCCTACCTGAAGAACGCGGTGCGCTACATCGGCCCGGCGATCGAGGATATGGCCGCTGCGTTCAAGGGCCGCCAGCTCGCGCCGCTGGACATGTTCCGCGACGTGATCGGCACGCTGCACCTGCTGGGCCGCCAGGGCGTCAGCATGATCGCCGCCGCCGGCCTCGACATGGCGATCTGGGACGCGCTCGCGAAGGCCGCCGGCCTGCCGCTGGCCGAGATGCTGGGCGGCACGGTCGGCAAGATCCGCACCTACAACACCAACGGCCTGTGGCTGCTGCCGCTGGACAAGCTGGCGAAGGAAGCCGAAGAGCTGGTCGCCGAGGGCAATTTCAGCGCGATCAAGATCCGCCTCGGCCGCGCCAGGCTGGCTGACGACCTGAAGGCGCTCGAACTGGTGCGCGGCGCGATCGGCGACGACATCCAGCTGATGTGCGACTTCAACCAGGGCCAGACGCTGCAGGAGGCGATCTGGCGCATGCATGCACTCGATGACCAGGGCCTGTACTGGTTCGAAGAGCCGGTGGTGTTCGACAACTACGCGCAGAGCGCGCAGCTGGCGCGCGAACTGAAGACGCCGGTGTCGATCGGCGAGAACATCTACGGCCCGCGTTCCTTCCTCGACGCGGTGCGCAACGAGGCGGCCGATGTCTACATGCCCGACCTGATGCGCATCGGCGGCGTCACCGGCTGGATGCGCGCGGCGGCAATCGCCGGTGCAGCCGGCCTGCCGCTGTCCAGCCACCTGTATCCGGAAGTTTCGGCCCACCTGCTGCGCGCCAGCGAAAGCGCCGACTGGCTCGAGTACCGCGACTGGGGCAACCCGATCATCGCCGAGCCCTTCGCCGTGGCCGACGGCTACGCGACCGTGCCCAACCGTCCGGGCAATGGCATCGAATGGAACGAAGACGCCGTCGCGAAATACGCGTACTGACCTGCCGCTTCCCTTCAGCGCCGCGCGGCATGGCGATCCGGGTCGGCATCCTGCACGATTCCGTGCAGCTGCTGACGCGCTGCCGCGTCGGCGCGACGCATGCTTCGCGCCGGGGGCTGCGATGATGCGCGGCGCGACCGCCGCCTGCCTGCTCAGCCTGCTGGCGTGCGGCTGCGCATCGACGAATGTCTCGCCGGACGGGGTGGCGAGCTATCGCTACAGTACCTTCGATTTTTCCGGAAAGTCCTGGGGGAGCCAGCAACGCCGCTGCGAGGCGCTGGGCATGAAGCCGCGGCATCTGGGAACCGACTGCGGGTTCTGGATGTGTACCAGCCGCTATGACTGCGAGCGGAAGTGACGCGAGGCGCTATCGCCCGAAATGCCCCCGCGTCTGGGTAAAAGTAGTTCATTCGGCAAATTTCAGGACTCGCCTTTTCCGCTCTGGCTGCGGCGTCGATTACACTTGCGGCTGGATTTTCTGATGAGGCTGATAAATGGAACTGGCGATGATCGAGACACGCCACTGGGTGCTACTGGTGTTCGTCGCGTCGGCGCTGTACGCGCATTTCCGCGGGTCGGTGCGTTTTGGTCTGGTGCGCACGCTGACTGATTTCACGGTACTGCTGGCGCCCGTGAATGCGCTGATGTACCTGTTCTCTCGTACCCGGCGCGCGGTCTACATCGACCAGCGCGAATTCCCCGAACTCGCGGTTCTGCAGCAGAACTGGCAGGTGATCCGTGACGAAGCGATGGCGCTGGCCGATGGCGGCCAGATCCGCGCGGCAGACGGCTATACCGACATGGGTTTCAATTCCTTCTTCCGCACCGGCTGGAAGCGTTTCTACCTGAGCTGGTACGGCAAGGAGCTGCCTTCGGCCGTGGCGCAATGCCCGAAGACGCTGGCGCTGCTGAAGCAGATTCCGTCGATCAAGGCAGCGATGTTCGCCTCGCTGCCGCCGGGCGCAACCCTGCAGACTCACCGCGACCCGTATGCCGGATCGCTGCGCTACCACCTTGGCCTCGTTACGCCGAACGACCCGGCCTGCTATATCGAAGTCGACGGCCAGCACTATCACTGGAAGGATGGCGAGGCGGTAATGTTCGATGAAACCTTCATCCACCATGCGGCCAACCGCACCGACCAGCAGCGCGTGGTGCTGTTCTGCGACATCGAGCGTCCGCTCTGGACGGCGCCGGTGCGCTGGTTCAACCGGTTGTTCGCGAAATACGTGATGGCCGCAGCAGCGTCCGCCAACGCCGAGGGCGAAGGCATCGGGGCGCTGAACAAATTCTTCAAGGCCTTCTATCAGCTGCGCCTGCGCGCGAAAGACTTCAAGCGCAAGCAGCGGCGTGCGTATTACATCGGCAAATGGGCTGCGATCCTCGGGCTGCTGTGGCTGCTGTTCTGGTGACGCCCCGCGGACCGGGCTGCCGTGCGTGACACCACCGGCGGGCTGCGCTGGCACTGGCGCGCATTCCGGCGCCGCCGCCACTGGCAGGACGCCAGCGCGCGCATCGCCGACTGGCTGGACACCACCCGACCGGCGTCGTCGCAGCTGCTGCTGATCGGCGGCAGCGCCGGCTGGATGATGTCGGGCCGCTGGCTGCAGCGCTTCTCACGCATAGACCTGGTCGACATCGATCCGCATGCGCCGCGGCTGTTCCGCTTCAACCATGGCCACGCGCTGCGCGCGTCCGGCACCGTGCTGCATTTCGTGCAGGAAGACGCGATGGCCGGGCTCGAACGCCTGCTGGACCGGTATCCGGCGGCGACCGTCTTTTTCGACAACGTACTCGGCCAGCACATGTTCCGCGAACGTGACATCGAGCGCGCGGAAGCCGACCTCGAGCGAATGGCCACGCGCCTTGCCGGGCGCGACTGGGGCAGCGTGCATGACCTGTTTTCCGGACCGGCCGATCTGCGCGCAGCGCCGGCGGCGCCGGTGCTGGGTTTCGATGCGCAGCGCGACGCCGATGGCCTGAAGGCCGCCGGCCTGAGCGGCACGCCGCTGCACCGCCAGTTGCTGGCGCAGCTGGGCGGACACGGCGAATGGGTGGATCACCTGACGTCCGGCGTTTTCCCGACCGGCACCCGCAGCCGCCTGATTGCCTGGCCTTTCCTGCCGACCTATGCGCACTGGCTGCAGGCGGGCTGGGTGGGCGGGTCGGCGCCGCACCGAGCGGCCGGGTGACCGCTCAAATTTTTCCGCATGCTGCCGATTTCCAATCAGTAATGGCCCGTGCCCCCGGACTCCGGGCGACGGGCCGATTCCGGACCTGACCAAGATGACACGACGCCTGCTGAATCTCACTCCCGTTTTCCTCGCCTGCGCATTCGCTTGCGCCGCCCATGCGACCGACAGCGGCAAGGGCGCGGTTGAACGCCCGCCGTCGCCCGGCGCGCAGCACCAGCCGCGGCTGCCGCTGTGGTCGTATGAAAGCGAAACCGGGCCGGCCAAATGGGGCGAGATTGACCCGAAGTTCCGCGTCTGTGCGAGCGGCAAGCGGCAATCGCCGATCAACATCGAAACGCGCAGCGCGGAAAAAGGCGGCCTGAAGCCGATCCTGTTCAGCTACGAGAGCGGCGCGGCCGAGGTGATCAACACCGGCCATACGATCGAGGTCGACCTGCCGAATGCCGGTTCGGCGCGTTTTGACGGCCTGGAATACAAGCTGATCCAGCTGCATTTCCATACGCCCAGCGAGGAACGGATCGACAGCATGGCGCAGCACATGGTCGTGCACCTCGTGCATCGGGCCGGCGACACGCGCATTGCGGTGGTGGCGGTGCTGTTCAGGCTGGGCAAGGAAAACGCCACGCTCAAGCCGGTGTTCGAGAACATGCCGGCGCTGGTGTCCCAGAAGACGCCGCTGAAGGAATTCAATCCGTCGGGCCTGTTGCCGGCCGACCCTTCGTATTACGCGTTCACCGGCTCACTGACGACGCCGCCCTGCACCGAGGAGGTCAAGTGGCATGTGATGAAGACGCCGATCGAGATCTCCTACCGGCAGCTGGCGGCGTTCAAGGCGAAGTACAAGAACAATGTGCGCCCCCTGCAGCCGCTCAACGGGCGACGCGTGCAGGTCTATCGGCCCGAGTGAGGATCGCGGGCGAACGCGCCGTGGCGCGTTCGCTCAGATCCGATCCAGCGACTGGTGCAGGCGCTGGATTTTTTCGCGCAGCCCGGCATGCGCGACCAGCACAGGATCGTCCGGCGTCAGCTGCCATTGCGGGGCTTCCGTCGGAATGTCCGGGGCGGGCACGGCATCGGCGTGATGCGGGTCGTGGACGAGATCACGGGCGTCGTCTTGCAGCGGCTCCGGGTCAGCTGAGCCGCGGGGGCGCGACGCGATTCCGGCAGCTGTCAGGGTCCAGACGGCACTGACCAGCAGCCAGAGTATCCACAAGCTGCCCGCCGGTATCCGGCCCAGCTTCGCCAGGCCATCCAGTTGGGTCAGCCAGCTCGACCAGTCCAGCCTCAGCCACCACAGCAGCTGGTGCTGGGTCGCGCTGATCCACGCGAAGACGGCGGCAAAGGCCAGCCAGTTCAGCGCCAGCGCCAGCAGGGAAGGGCGTATCCGCAGTTTGGTCATGGGGTCAGCCTTTCAGTGCAGCGCCGAGTTTTTCATTCAGCGACTCGGCGATCTGCATGCGCAGCCGCGAGGTCTCATGCACTTCCTGCTCGCTCTGGTGCGCGTTTTTCACCACCTCCATCGCCAGTCCGCGCACGCCGTCGATTTCTTCGTCGAGCGCGGCCAGCCTGTCGAGCAGGGTCTTGCGCTCCTGCAGCTTGGCGCCCAGCAGGCGCAGCGCCGCATGCACCTGGCTCCAACCCTGCAACCGCTGGTCGCCGATCTTCAGGTTCTCGAAGACATCCTGCATGGATTCGCCGATGTTCAGCAAGGCTTCGGTTGTCAGCCCCTCCATGATCTGCGGCAGGGCGGCTGCCTTTTCTGGCGGCGCGTCATTCGGTATGACCGGCGTACCCGCCGGCGACCAGCCCATGTCGGGTTCAAATCGCATCATCGTGGGTTTGCCTGCTTCGTCGGTCATCGGTAGCCTCGATTGATCAAAACATTTGCATTTAATCTGGTCTTGCATATACTCCAGAGCAATATTATTTTAGTTATTAATTGGTGGCAATGCCCGGTTGATAATTAATTTGTCATGAAAATCAATGACTTGAGGAATAATACTAAAGGATAACATGGGTGCTCCGCTGAAAATCCTCATGACCAGCCAAAAGGGCGGCGTCGGGAAAAGTACCGTCTCCGCGAACCTGGCGGCGTATTTTTCCTATATCTCGGGGAAAAAAACCGCGTTGGTCGATTTCGATCACCAGGCGACGTCCGGGAAATGGGTTCGCAAGGCTTATCCGATTGGCATTGAATGCCATACCGTCGATTTGCCGAATGCGAAAGGGTCCGGAATCGCGCTGCTGAAGGCGAAAGAGGCGTTGCGGCGGGCGAGTGCCGGGCGCGAAGTGCTGGTCGCGGACCTGACCTGGACCGATGTGCTGCCGCCGGAATTCCTGTTCGAATTCGACATTGTGCTGGTGCCGAGTTCTTTGTCGCGTGTGGAGCTCGATAGCACGCTGGAGTTCGTGAACCGGTTCTCGTTCGTCTTCAACGCGCAGCTGCGCCGGCCGCCGAAGCTGGTCATCGTGCCGAGCCGCGTCGACAACCTGCAGACCTACGAAAGCATTTTCTCGAAGTCCTTCGACGCCGGTTTCTACCTGTCGCCGCCGGTGATGTACAGCAGCAGCGCCAATGAATTCTTTGGCACGGAGTTCTTCGTGATGACCAGCGATCACACGATACGCGAGAACTTCATCGAGTTCGGCCGCTCGGTCGAACAGCTAGCCGAGCGTGAGTCGGACCAAAGGCAGGCGAACCCGAAATCGCCGCTGGCGCCAAAAGTGACCGGCTCCATCCTTGATCGCTTCCGTGCGTCGCGCCACACGGCGCCGGAGGCGCCGGTGCGTACCGCCGCGAATGAATGCGTGCATCCGAAAGCGGGGCTGCTGAAGTCGATGATTCCGGCCTTCCTGATATCGGGACGCGACTGAGCATTGGTCGTGTCGCACCGGCGCTCCGGTGCGT
>CAYZXP010000054.1:10318-16813 GCA_964482415.1 uncultured Bifidobacterium sp.
GGCGGGGGCGGCGGCGTGCCGTACAGCAGGGCGGCCACCGCGGGGTTGGTCATCGCAAAGCCTTCCAGCAGGCCGTCGATCTCGGCCGCCACTTGTCCTGAATCGGCGGTGCCCATCCATTGCGACCGGTTGTTGCGCATCACCAGCAGCTGTTCGGGTGTGCACTGTTTCGCTTTCTTCCGCAGCCAGGCCAGTGCCTTGGTGCGACGTTCCGACTCATTGCCCGTGTCGACACCGATCGCACGGAATTCGGCGACCAGGCAGCCGGTCGGCTTCGGCGGCGCAAGCTTTGCCGGCAGTTCGACCGGCCTGGGGGCTGCCGGCGCAGGCGGCACGACCGGGGCGGGTGGTGCAGGCGGCGGCATCGGCGCTGCCGACGGTGCGGCGGGCACCGGTACCGGAACCGGGACAGGTACTGCGGCCGGCATCGGGGCGGGCGGCGGCGCTGGCGGTGAAGGCGGTACCGCAGGCTTCGCCGCGTTGACCGGCGCGGCGGCTGGTTTGGCCGGTGCCGGTGGCACGGGAGCCGCGCCTTTCGGCGAAGCCGCAGGCGCTGGCGCCGGTGCGGGCACAGGCGATGGGGGCGCCGCGTTGGCTTTGGGTGCGGCAGGCGGTGCAGCAGTGGCCGGACCTTTGGCCGGCGCGGCAGGCGCTGCTGCGTTGGCCGGCGCTGCCGCGGGAGCGGGGGCTGGCCTCGCAGCTGCTGGCGCATTCGGTGCGGCAGGCGCCGCGTTCTGCGCGGCGGCGTCGGCAAGCCACATCGCAGCCAGCAAAGGGAGCAAGGCGAACTGAGGCCGCAAGGCAGGAAGTTGTTTCATCGTTCAGCGTCCGAGGGCCGCATCCTGGTATTGGAGCGTGATGCTGATGCGGCGGTTGCGCGGATCGGCCGGATTGTTCGGAATGTATGGCGCAGTATCCGCAACGCCTTCGATCTTCGCGAATCGGCCTTCGGCAATGCCGGCGCTTTCAAGAATGCGCCGCGTGCTCTCCGCACGGTCGCCGGACAACGACCAGTTGCTGCGCACGCCGTCGTCATAGGCGAGGCTGTCGGTATGGCCGCGCACCGACACCTTGTTCGGCATGCCGGCGACCGACTTGGCGACTTCGCGGATCAGCGATTCCGCGCGTCCCTGCATCTTGGCGGTGCCCAGCCCGAACATCGAGAAATCGGCCTTGTCGAGTACCTCGATCCTCAGTCCTTCCTTCTCGCGGGTGAACTTGACCTGGTCCTTGATCTTGTCGAACTGCGGGTTCTGCTGCAGCTTTTCTTTCACTTCCTGCTCGAGCTTGTCGAAGTTTTTCTTGTCGGTCTCGGCGGCGATCTTCTGCCGTTCTTCTTCCGACAGCTCGCTCGAATGCATGTCGTTGTTCTCGTCCTGCGACTCGCCGTCGCCGCTCTGCTTGCCCAGCTCGGAGCGCGGCGTTTCCCTCTCGAGCATGCTGGTCTGCTGGCCCGCGTACGGCATGCCGTCCGGGTCAAGCATCGAATGTCCGCCCATGATGCCGCCGGTGCCGGCGCTGGTGCTGACGTTCGCAAGGCTGTGCGAGGTCGGCTTGAAATAATCGGCGATGCTCTTGCGCTGGTCTTCGGTGGTCGCGCCGAGCAGCCACATCAGCAGGAAGAAGGCCATCATCGCCGTCATCATGTCGGCCAGCGCAATTTTCCATGCGCCGCCGTGCGCGCCGGCATGGCCGCCCTCAATCTTCTTCTTTTTGACGATGGGCTCAAGCGCCGGCTCTGCCTGCGCCTGGACGTCGGCGGGTTCGTGTTCGGCTACTTCAGCCATGCTGGGTGTTTCCTGCGATCGGATGCAAGGTGAATCGGCACGGAGACGCAAAAATCAAGTGCGCGCCATTGCCGCAAGCGGATGTGCTCATTTATGCAAGATAATACCGGATATATTGCTTAGAAGTATCTTCTTGCCGACTCCCGACGGACGTCGCCGCCTGCTTGCGCCGTCGCCCGACGAACTTCCGGATGCGATTCATGCCGATCTCCCTGATTTCACTGCTGGTCAGGCGCATGCCTGTGCTGCTGGCCGCGACCCTGCTGGCGTTTGCTCCTGCGTCGACCGCGGCCGAACCGCACGACAACCCGGAAGCGGCGACCGGCACCAGCGCCCGGGCACTGGTGCGCGCGAAGCAATGGATGGCGGTGGCGGCCAATCCGCTGGCGGCGGACGCGGGGCGCGCG
The DNA here is from genome assembly GCA_964482415.1 of uncultured Bifidobacterium sp. Lineage (GTDB taxonomy): Bacteria > Pseudomonadota > Gammaproteobacteria > Burkholderiales > Burkholderiaceae_D > Pernthalerella. Next base: position 12,513 of record CAYZXP010000054.1, read on the forward strand.
GTGCTGCGCGACGGCGGCAGCGCGGTCGATGCGGCGATCGCCATGCAGCTGGTGCTGGCGCTGGTCGAACCGCAGTCGTCCGGCCTTGGCGGCGGCGCTTTCCTTGTCGTGTTCGACGCCGCCAGCCAGGCCGTGCGCAGCTATGACGGCCGCGAGACGGCGCCGGCGGCTGCCACGCCGGCACTGTTCCTGCGCGATGGCAAGCCGCTGCCGTTTGCCGATGCGGTCAACAGCGGCCTGTCGGTGGGCACGCCGGGTGTGCTGCGCGCTCTGGAGCTGGCCCATCAACGACACGGGCGGTTGCCATGGGCGCGCCTGTTCGCGCCGGCGATCGCGCTGGCTGAACGCGGCTTTCCCGTGTCGCCGCGGCTGCACAGGCAGATCGCCGGCAATCGTGCGCTGAGGGCGCAGGAAGCGGCACGCGCCTATTTTTATCCGGACGGGCAGCCGGCGCCGGTCGGCCATCTGCTGAAGAACCCGGCGCTGGCCGACGTGCTTCGGCGGGTGGCGTCCGAAGGCGTCGATGCGTTCTACGCGGGCGAGATTGCGGCCGACATCGTGCGTGCGGTGCGTTCACATGAGCGTCCCGGTGTGCTTGAGGAAGAGGACCTGCGGCGTTATCGCGCCGTCGAGCGCGATCCGGTCTGCGGCAGCTATCGCGCCGACCGTTTGTGCGGGATGGGCCCGCCGTCGTCGGGCGCGATTGCGGTATTGCAGATGCTCGGCATGCTCGAGCAGCACAAGATGGCTGACATGCTGCCGCAGTCGCGCGAGGCGGTGCACTACTTTTCCGAGGCGGGCCGCCTCGCATTTGCCGATCGTGAACGCTATGTCGCTGATCCGGAATTTGTCGAGGTGCCGGTGGCGGCGCTGCTCGATCAGCGGTATCTCGGCTGGCGCGGCGCGCAGATCGACAGCCGCCAGTCGATGGGCATCGCGCAGGCCGGCGACCCGGTGAAGCTGCTGCAGCGTCGCGGGCAGGGTGACGCAGCGGATGTGCCGTCCACCACGCATCTGGTGGCGATCGATGCCGACGGCAATGGCGTCAGCATGACCAGCACCATCGAATCCGAATTCGGCAACAAGATCTTCGTGCGCGGCTTCCTCCTCAACAATCAGCTGACGGATTTTTCGTTGAGCCCGGTCGACGCGGACAAGCGCCCCGTCGCGAACCGTGTCGAGGCAGGCAAGCGGCCACGCAGCGCGATGGCGCCACTGGTCGTGCTACGCGATGGCCGACTGTTCATGCTGCTGGGCTCGCCCGGAGGAAGTTCGATCATCAATTTTGTTGCAAAGACCTTGATCGGCGTGCTCGACTGGCGTCTCGACATCCAGCAGGCGATTGCGCTGCCGAACATGGGCAGCCGCAACCGCGACACCGAAATCGAGAGCGGCACTGTGCTTGAATCGCTACGCGAGGACTTGCGTGCGCAGGGGCATCGCGTCAACATCATGCCCTTGCCCAGCGGCGTGCATGCAATCATGGTCACGCGCGACGGGCTCGAAGGCGGCGCGGATCCGCGCCGTGAAGGGGTCGCCGCAGGCGACTGAGCGTGGTTCAACAGCGGCGGGCGATGCGCGGAGGATCGATGGCGAAGCAGGCGGGACGACAACGGTGGCTTGCGGCGCTGTGGGCAGTACTGCTCTCGACGTCTTGCCTGGCGACTGATGCCGGCACCCGCCCCGCGCTGACCGGCACGCTGAAGAAGGTCGCCGACAGCGGCCGCATCACGCTGGCCTATCGCGAGTCATCGGTGCCGTTCAGCTATCTCGACGGTCCGCACCGGCCGATCGGCTTCGGCGTCGACATTGCCGCGCAGGTGGTCGACGCGGTGCGCCGCGCCACCGGCCGCCGCGACCTTGAGGTGCGCTATCAGGCAGTCACGTCGCAGAACCGCATACCGCTGGTCGCCAATGGCACCGTCGACCTTGAGTGCGGCTCGACCAGCAACACGGCTGCGCGCGCGAAGAGCGTCGCGTTTGCGATCAATTATTTTTATACCGGACCGCGCCTGCTGGTGAAGCGTGACAGCGGCGTGCGGGGCTTCGGCGACCTGGCCGGCAAGCCGGTCGCCGTCACCACCGGCACGACCAGTTTCAAGCTGCTGCGCAAGCTCGACCTCGAGCGCGGCATGCGGATGACGCTGGTGGCAGGGCGAGACCATGTCGATTCCTTCCTGCTGGTCGATGCGGGCCGTGCGGCCGCGTTCGTGATGGACGACATCCTGCTGTACGGGCAAGTGCTGAATGCGAAGCGGCCGCAGCAGTGGCAGGTGGTCGGCGAGCCGCTGCAGGTCGAGCCGTATGCGTGCATGCTGCGCAAGGACGATCCGGCATTCAAGCAACTGGTGGACGGCGTGCTGGCCGCGCTGATGGCCTCAGGCGAATTCGAGAAAATTTACGACAAGTGGTTCATGCAGCCGATCCCGCCGCGCGGCCGCAGCCTCGGCCTGCCGATGGGCCCGCAGCTGCGGGAGAACCTGCGCGCGCTGTCGGACCGGCCAGCCGGCTGATCCGGACGGTTCGTTGGCCCACCGGATGACACGCACGCATCGCGCATGAACCTCGCAGGAACCTCACTTGAACCCCGCATGAATCTCACATGAATCTCGACTGGGACATCTTCTGCAGCAGCACCACCGGCGGCGGCCTGATCGCCGGTTGTTTCGGGCACGGCGGCGAGCTCAGCTACCTGCAGTGGCTGCTGTCGGCCTGGGGCTGGACGGCGACTGTGGCCGTGCTGGGATTCGCGGTCGCGCTGCTGTTCGGCGTGCTGGTCGGCACGGTGCGCACGCTGCCGTCGCGGCGCTGGCTGAACACGCTCGCCGCCGGCTGGGTCGAACTCTTCCGCAATGTGCCGCTGCTGGTGCAGGTCTTCCTCTGGTATCACGTCGCGCCGGCGTTCGTGCCGGCGCTGAAGTCCTTGCCGTCGTGGCTGCTGGTGTCGGTGGCGCTGGGTCTGTTCACGTCGGCGCGCATCGCCGAACAGGTGCGCGCCGGCATACAGGCGCTGCCGCGCGGCCAGCGCAATGCGGCGCTCGCGCTCGGCATGTCGAGTGCGCAGTCCTACCGGCTGGTGATCCTGCCTGTGGCGCTGCGCATCATGCTGCCGGCGCTGACGTCGGAGGCGATGAACATCGTGAAGAACTCGTCGGTGGCGTTCGCGGTGTCGATCGCCGAGCTGACGCAGTTTGCGCTGCAGGCGCAGGAAGAGACGGCACGCGGCATCGAGATCTATCTGGTGGTCACGCTGCTGTATGCGGTCACGGCCTTCGCGGTGAACCGGGCGCTGACCGTGGTGGAGGCCGCGGTGCGCGTGCCGGGCGTCGGCGCGCCGGCAGCGCAGGGAGGCTGAGCGATGGATCTTGACCTGTCCTTCTTCAGCTGGGACCTGATGCAGCGCTATGTGCTCGGTGGTTTCCTGTTCAGCCTGCAGCTGACGGTCGTCGCCAGCATCGGCGGCCTGCTGCTCGGCAGCCTGCTCGCGCTGATGCGCATCTCGTCGAGCCGCTGGCTGGCGCTGCCGGCGACGGTGTATGTGAACACCATGCGCTCGGTGCCGCTGGTGATGGTGATCCTGTGGTTCTTCCTGCTGATGCCCTTCGTGCTCGGCCGGCCCATTGGCGCCGAGCTGTCTGCTGCCGTGACCTTCGTCGCGTTCGAGGCCGCCTATTTTTGCGAGATCGTGCGCGCCGGCATACAGGCGATACCGCGCGGGCAGCTGCAGGCCGGCATGGCGCTGGGCATGAGTCCGGCGCAGAACATGCGGCTGGTGGTTCTGCCGCAGGCACTGCGCAGCATGCTGCCGGTGTTGCTGACGCAGGTGATCGTGCTGTTCCAGGATACCTCGCTGGTGTATGCAATCGGCGCTTACGACATGCTCAAGGGCTTCGACGTCGCCGGCAAGATCCTAGGGCGGCCGGTCGAGGCGTATGTCGGTGCGGCGGTGGTGTATTTCCTGATCTGTTATGCGCTGTCGCGGCTGGCCGCTCGATGGCAGCGCCGTGTCGCTATCCAGCGTTGAAAGGGTGCCGGATGATCGAAATGAAGCAGCTGTCGAAATGGTATGGCAGCTTTCGCGTGCTGGATGACTGCTCGCTGTCGGTGAAAAAGGGCGAAGTGGTCGTGGTCTGCGGGCCGTCCGGTTCGGGCAAATCGACGCTGATCAAGACCGTCAATGCGCTCGAACCCTTCCAGCAGGGCGAACTGGTGGTCGACGGCATCGCCGTGCATGACCCGAAGACGAACCTGCCCGCGCTGCGCGCGCGGGTCGGCATGGTGTTCCAGCATTTCGAGCTGTT
>CAYZXP010000055.1:0-2452 GCA_964482415.1 uncultured Bifidobacterium sp.
ATGTTGGCGACCGCCGCCAGCAGGATCACGATCACGCCGGCGAACAGCCAGCTGCCGAGGCCGGAGAAATCCCGCTTGCTGGTGGTGGCGATCGACGCCATCGCGGCGAAGACCACGGCGGTGCCGCCGAACGCGGTCATCACCAGCTGTGCGCCGTTGGAAAAAACCAGCACCTGACCGATCAGCCGCGACAGCATCAGCCCCATGAAGAAGGTGAAGCCGAGCAGCAGGAACACGCCGGTCGCCGAATGCTTGGTTTTTTCAATACCGTAGAAAAAGCCGAAAGCGATGGCGAGGAACGCGACGAAGCCCAGCATCGGGCTGCCGGCGAACAGTGAAAAATGCGTCTGCACGCCGATCCAGGCACCGAGTACGGTGGGCAGCATCGACAGTGCCAGCAGCCAGTAGGTGTTGCGCAGCACGCGATTGCGCGTGGCGGCGGTGGTGCCGCTGTAGCTGCCGTAGCGGGTGGGCAGGGGTTGGTTCATTAAGCCTCCGTTGATCAACTTGAAACTGCGGCCGCCGGTGCATCCGACTGCCAATTCGTTAATTTACTCGACAATCAGATGGGGCGTCCACACGGGTGTTTCAAGCTTGTGGCGCGAGCAACCACTATCGGCGGCGGTGCCGGAGGCAGGCTTTCATGCTAGAATGCCGGGCTATCCAGAATTCGCATCACAATTCTTAACCCTTTCATTTTATTGGAGTTTTTCAGATGGCAATCGAACGCACCCTGTCGATCATCAAACCCGACGCCGTGGCCAAGAACGTGATCGGCCAGATCTATTCGCGTTTCGAGAACGCAGGCCTGAAGATCATCGCTGCACGCATGGTTCACCTGTCGCGCGCCGAAGCCGAAGGCTTCTACGCCGTGCACCGTGAGCGTCCGTTCTTCAAGGACCTGGTCGACTTCATGATCTCCGGCCCGGTGATGGTCCAGGCGCTCGAAGGCGAGAACGCGATCCTGAAGAACCGCGACCTGATGGGCGCAACCGACCCGAAGAAAGCAGAGAAGGGCACGATCCGCGCCGATTTCGCTGACTCCATCGACGCCAACGCCGTGCACGGCTCGGACGCCGAAGAGACCGCGAAGGTCGAGATCAGCTACTTCTTCCCGAGCCTGAACGTCTACTCGCGCTGATTCGGGCAGACACAGGTATTACCGAGCGCAGGGCCAGCAACGGATCGCCGATACAAGCGTCCGCTCCGGGTCCTGCCTCCTATGGCAAGCAGAGGCACGAGATGGCGGCACTGACCAATTTGCTGGATTTGGAACCCGCCGCGCTCGTCCGCTGGTGCGGTGAGCTGGGCGAGAAGCCGTTTCGCGCGAAGCAGCTGCAACGCTGGATTCACCAGTTCGGCGAAAGCGACTTCGACGCGATGACGGATCTCGCCAAGTCGCTGCGCGAAAAGCTCAAGACTCACGCGACGATCGCCGCTCCGACGATCATCAGCGATCACACTTCCACCGATGGCACCCGCAAGTGGCTGCTGGATGTCGGCAACGGCAACGCCGTCGAGACCGTTTTCATTCCCGAAGAAAATCGCGGCACGCTGTGCGTGTCCACGCAGGCCGGCTGTGCGGTGAATTGCCGCTTCTGCTCGACGGGCAAGCAGGGCTTCTCCCGCAACCTGTCGGTCGGCGAAATCATCGGCCAGCTGTGGATGGCGGAAAACCTGCTTCGTCGTACGAAGGGCGTGCTGCAGGGGCCGAAGGGCGAGCGCCAGATCACGAACGTCGTGATGATGGGCATGGGCGAGCCGCTGCTCAATTACGAGCCGACGGTCGCCGCGCTGAAGCTGATGCTCGACGATAATGCGTACGGCCTGTCGCGCCGCCGCGTGACGGTGTCGACCAGCGGTGTCGTGCCGATGATCGACAAGCTGTCGGGTGATTGTCCGGTGGCGCTGGCCGTATCGCTGCACGCATCGAATGACCCGCTGCGCGACGAACTGGTGCCGCTGAACCGCAAGTACCCGCTGAAGGACTTGCTGGCTGCATGCCGCCGCTATCTGGAGTTCGCGCCGCGCGACTTCATTACTTTCGAATATTGCATGCTCGACGGTGTGAACGACACCGACACGCACGCGCGCGAACTGATCGCGCTGGTCGCGGACGTGCCATGCAAGTTCAACCTGATTCCGTTCAATCCTTTCCCCGAATCCGGGCTGAAGCGGTCGAACAATGTCCGTATCAAGGCGTTTGCACAGGTCCTGATGGATGCAGGCATCGTCACCACGGTGCGCAAGACGCGCGGCGACGACATCGATGCCGCCTGCGGCCAGCTGGCCGGCGAAGTGCAGGACCGTACCCGCGTGCAGGAGCGCATGCAGAAGATGTCCACGTACCAGGAAAAATACGGCGCGGATTTCGGACGCATCGTGGAGATCCGCGAATGAGGCAGCGCCTGCTGCGTCGTTTCGCCGCTGCAGTGGTTTTGCTCGCGGGCTG
>CAYZXP010000055.1:2552-16704 GCA_964482415.1 uncultured Bifidobacterium sp.
CCTGCACTGCAAAACAACCTGGGCTGGATGATGTGCGAGGCCGGCCAGCCCGCTCGCGGGTTGGCTTATCTTGAAGATGCTCTTGCGCAGCGGCGCTACGCTTCGCCCGCGAATGCCGCGATGAATGCGGGCCGGTGCAGCCTGGCGCTGGGCGACCGCGCGCGCGCCGAAGCGTATTTCCGCCGCGCGCTGTCGCATGAGCCGGCGCTGGTGCCTGCCCATGCACAACTCGCGCGGCTGGCATTTGAGCGTGGCGACTATGCCGCCGCGCGCGTGCCGATGATCGCAGTGCTGGGCAGCGGGCAGGCGGCGGCCGAAGATTATGCAATCGCAGTCCGGATCGAGCGCAAGCTCGGCGACCGGGCTGCTGAACAAAGCCTGGTCTCGCAGTGGCAGCGGCGTTTCCCCGACTCGCCCCAACTGCAGACCTATCAACGTGGCGAAACAAATGACCAGTGACGACAAGCAGGCAGGACTGACTGAACAGGAAGCTGCTGGCGCAACGCCGGACATGCCGACGGCGGCCGAGCCAACGGATCCGGCGCCGGCAGACGCTGCGCCGACGGAGGCCGCACCGGAGGAAGCGGCGCTTTTGGCGGCTGCGCCAGAGGTTGCGGCACCGACAGAGGCTGAGCCGGCGCCCTTGCCCGGCGAACTGCTGGCAAATCGCCGCCGGCAGCTGACTTTCTCGATCGACGAGGTCGCGACGCGCGTGCGCCTGGCGCCGCGCCAGATTGAGGCGCTGGAGGCCAATGATTTCGGCGCGCTGCCGGGCATGGCCATCGTGCGCGGCTTCATCCGTTCGTATGCGAAGCTGCTCGGGATGGATCCCGCGCCGCTGGTCGCGATGCTGGCGAACGAACCGAATCCGGCGTTCGAGCCGATGGTGGTGCGGCGTCCGCTGCCCGCGGCCGGCTTCCGCAGCCGTCGTTATGCGCCGCCGGTCCTGCACCGGCGCGGCGCACGGCGGCTGGCCGGCCTGGCGGCTGTCGTGCTGGTGTTCGTCGGCACGCTGGCCTTCATCGCCTATCGCAATGACTGGCTGCAGCTGCCGTCGCTGCCGTCGGCCAGCGACAAGCCGGCCGCTGCTGCGCCGGCGTCACCGCCGGCCCAGCCTGCGGCAAGCGAACAGCCGCCTGCCGGCGCGCCGCAGGCCGCAGGCGCGCTTGAACTGAAGGCACGCGAAGATTCGTGGGTCGAGGTGGTCGCCGTCAGCGGCGAGCGCAAGCTGCTGTCGAAGCTGATGAAAGCAGGCTCCACCGAACTCGTCGAGATTTCCGAGCCTGTGATGCTCCTCATCGGCAATGCCGTCGGTGTCGATGCGATCCTGCGCGGCGAACCGCTGAACCTGAAAGCGGCGGCGCGCGACAACGTCGTCAAGCTGAGCCTGAATTAAGGAGCGCGGATGAACGATACCGGATCGCCGATTCCCTCCGGCCCGCTGGCGCGCCGCCTGACCCGCCAGGTCAGCGTAAAGAATGGCGCGCGCACGGCGCTGGTCGGCGGTGGCGCGCCCGTGCTGGTGCAGTCGATGACGAACACCGACACGGCCGATGCGATCGGCACCGCAATCCAGGTCAAGGATCTTGCGCGAGCGGGCTCCGAGGTGGTGCGCATCACCGTCAACACGCCGGAAGCCGCGGCCGCGGTGCCGGCCATTCGCGAGCAGCTGGACAAGATGGGTATCGACGTCCCGCTGGTCGGCGATTTCCATTACAACGGCCACCAGCTGCTGACCGATTATCCGGCCTGCGCCGAGGCCTTGTCGAAGTACCGTATCAATCCCGGCAACGTGGGACAGGGCGCGAAGCGCGACACGCAGTTTGCGCAGATGATCGAAGTCGCCTGCAAATACGACAAGCCGGTACGCATCGGCGTCAACTGGGGCAGCCTGGACCAGTCGCTGCTGGCACGCATCATGGATGAAAATGCCGGGCGCGCCGAACCCTGGAGCGCACAGGCGGTCATGTACGAAGCGCTGGTCACGTCCGCGCTGGAAAGTGCGCAGCGGGCCGAGGAGCTCGGCATGCGGGGCGACCGCATCATCCTGTCATGCAAGGTGTCCGGTGTGCAGGACCTGATCGCGGTGTACCGCGAACTGGCCCGCCGCTGCGACTACCCGCTGCACCTCGGGCTGACCGAGGCCGGCATGGGCAGCAAGGGTATCGTTGCATCGACTGCGGCGATCGGCGTGCTGCTGCAGGAAGGCATTGGCGACACCATACGCGTGTCGCTGACCCCGGAACCCGGCGGCGACCGCACGCGCGAAGTGATCGTCGCGCAGGAGATCCTGCAGACGATGGGTCTGCGCAAATTCACGCCGATGGTGATCGCCTGCCCCGGCTGCGGCCGCACGACCTCGACCGTGTTCCAGGAACTGGCGGACCGCATCCAGACTTTCCTGCGCGAGCAGATGCCAGCGTGGAAGAGCGCTTATCCGGGCGTTGAGGAAATGAACGTCGCGGTAATGGGCTGCATCGTCAACGGCCCCGGCGAATCGAAGCACGCGAACATTGGCATCAGCCTGCCGGGCACCGGTGAGTCGCCGGCGGCGCCGGTATTTGTTGACGGCCAGAAGACCGTCACGCTGCGCGGCGAGCGTATCGCCGAAGAATTCCAGGCCATCGTGCTGGACTATGTAAAGACCCGATATGGCAGACACTAAAAAAGAGAAGATCCTTGGCGTCAAGGGCATGAACGACATCCTGCCCGACGATGCGCCTTTGTGGGAGCTGTTCGAAAACACCGTGCAATCGGTGCTGCGCAGCTATGGCTACCAGCAGATCCGCACGCCGATCGTTGAGCCTACCGCGCTGTTTGCGCGCGGCCTTGGCGAGGTGACCGACATCGTCGAGAAAGAGATGTATTCGTTCACCGACAGCATGAACGGCGACCTGCTGACGCTGCGTCCGGAATGCACGGCCGGCGTCGTGCGTGCCGCGCTGGAGCACAACCTGACTTACGACGGCCCGAAGCGCCTCTGGTACACCGGCCCGATGTTCCGGCATGAGCGCCCGCAGCGTGGCCGCTACCGGCAGTTCCACCAGGTGGGCGCCGAGGCGATCGGTTTTTCCGGCCCGGACATCGACGCCGAGCTGATCATGATGTGCCAGCGGCTGTGGGACGACCTCGGCCTGTCCGACATCCGCCTCGAGATCAACTCGATCGGCGACGCGGCCGAACGCAATCATCACCGCGCCGACCTGATCGCCTATTTCGAGCAGCATGCCGACCTGCTGGACGCCGAGGCGAAGCGCCGGCTGCACAGCAATCCGCTGCGCATCCTCGATACCAAGAACCCGGCCATGCAGGAGCTGGTGAACAACGCGCCGAAGCTGCTCGACTACCTCGGCGAGGAGTCGCGCGCGCACTTTGAAGGCGTGCAGCGCTTCCTGCGCCACAACAACGTGCCGTTTACGGTCAACCCGCGGCTGGTGCGCGGGATGGATTACTACAACCGCACGGTGTTCGAATGGGTCACCGACCAGCTCGGCTCACAGGGCACGGTTTGCGGCGGCGGACGCTACGATCCGCTGGTCGAGATCTTCGGCGGCAAGCCGACCCCGGCGGTTGGCTTCGCGATGGGCGTCGAGCGACTGCTGGAGCTGATGAAGGCGTCGAGCGATACTTTCACGCGCAGCCAGTGCGACGTCTACCTGGTACACCAGGGCGAGGCCGGCCAGATGCAGGCGTTCGTGCTGTCGGAAAGGATTCGCGATGCCGGCCTGGATGTTGTGCTACATTGCGCAGCGGCCGGCGGGGCCGGCAGCTTCAAGTCGCAGATGAAGCGCGCCGACGCGAGCGGCGCGGCGTTCGCGGTGATCCTCGGCGATGACGAGATCGCCAACGGGGCAGCGACCGTCAAGCACCTGCGCGATGCCGACATGGCGAACAACCAGAATGCGGTTGCGCTAGACGCGCTCGTCGACTATCTGATCGACCAGGTCGCCGGCGGCGACGAGCACGACCACGGCCACCTGCACGCAGGACAAATCCATACCCATCACTGACACGACAAGACCATGGCATACGATCTCGAAGAACAAGAACAGTTGGCGACGCTGAAGGCCTGGTGGGGCAAGTACGGCAACCTCGTGAGCTGGCTGGCGGCTGCGGTGCTGGCCGCCTATGCGGCCTGGAGCGGCTGGAACTATTACCAGCGCAGCCAGTCGACCAAGGCGGCTGTGCTGTATGAGGAAATCGTCAAGGCCGCTGAACAGAAGGACCTGGCCAAGATCACCCGGGCTTCGGCCGACATGAAGGATCGCTTCGGCGGCACCGCGTATGCGCAGATGGCGACGCTGGTGGCAGCCAAGGCCGCGTTCGACGCGAATGACATGAAGGCGGCCAAGGCCGAGCTGCAATGGACTGCAGAGCATGGCAAGGGCGAGGACTTCCGTGCGATTGCCCGCCTGCGGCTGGCCGGCATCCTGCTCGACGAGAAGGCAAACGACGAAGGCCTGAAGGTACTGTCCGCAGACTTCCCCGAGGCGTTCGGTGCGCTGGTGGCGGATCGCCGCGGTGACCTGCTGTTCGCCCTCGGCAAGATCGACGAGGCGCGCGCTGCCTATCAGGCCGCGCTCGACAAGACCGAAGTGAAAAACCCCGCCCGCCAGCTGATCCAGCTGAAGCTCGACGCACTGGGCGGCGCGCCGGTCAAGGCCGGCTGAGCGGGGGCGTCTGATGCAAGCTTCCGTCAAGTCGCTGCGCGTCGGCGCGGTGTTGCTGCTGGCGCTGCTGGCCGGCTGTTCGTCGCTGAACCCGTTCTCTGGCAAGAAGGCGCGCAACCAGCCCGCGCCGCTGGCCACCTTCACGCCGACCATGAAGGCGCGCACGCTGTGGACCGCGAGCGTCGGCAAGTCGGATGACTATTTCCTGATGCCTGCGGTCACGCAGGAGCGGGTGTACGCAGCCGGCGCCGATGGTGAACTCGCCGGCTTCGACGCCGGCAGCGGCAAGTCGCTGTGGCGCGCCAAGGTTGCCGGCGGCATCACCGCCGGCGTGGCGACGGACGGCAATACGGTCGTGGTGGCAGGCAAGGCCGGGTCCGTCATCGCCTTTGATGCCAGCAGCGGCAAGCAGCGCTGGACCGCGCAGGCGCCGACCGAAATCCTGTCAGCCCCCGCGATTGGTGCCGGCATGGTGGTCGTGCGCAGCATCGACAACAAGATCACCGCGTACGATGCCGAGAACGGCTCGCGCCGCTGGTTTGTCCAGCGGACTGCACCCCCGCTGGTGCTGCGCGCTGCACCCGGCATCGTGATCAGCGACGGCGTCGCCTATGTCGCGCTGCCGGCCGGCCGCCTGCTCGCGCTGTCGGCTACCACTGGTGTGGCGCGCTGGGAGGCTTCCGTCTCCGAGCCGCGCGGCGCCACCGAGCTTGAACGCGTCGCCGACGTGTCCGGCATGCCGGTGATCCAGGGTCGCGACATCTGCGCGGCGTCCTACCAGGGCCGTATTGCCTGCCTCGATGCGGTCAATGGCGGTGTGCGCTGGGCGCGCGAATTTTCTGCCGAAGTCGGCCCGGGAATCGACCCGCGTTATGTATTCGGCGCCGACGAGCGCGGCAACGTGCTGGCGCTGTCGCGTGAGTCCGGCGGCAGTCTGTGGCGCAACACCAGCCTTGCATGGCGCGGGCTGTCGTCGCCGGTGTCGTTCGGCCGCGCAGTCGTGGTCGGCGACCGTGAAGGCTACCTGCATTTCCTGTCGCGCGAAGAAGGGGCGCTGCTGGCCCGCGTCGAAGTCGGCGCGGCGGTTCGCTCCGCACCGGTGGCGACGGGCGAGAGCCTGCTGGTGCAGACTGTCGATGGCAAGCTGCTGGCGCTTTCGCCGAACTGATCCAACTGAACAAACCGAACGATCGCCAAGGTCCGAAGATCTGAAAAATCTGGAAGATCGAACGATCTGAAGTACATCATCCACGCCAGAAGCCTTGGCATTGCGAGGCGGCTTTGACGCCGCCCGCCCTGAAGAGTTTTGAATGAAGCCGGTCATTGCACTTGTCGGTCGACCTAACGTCGGCAAATCCACGCTGTTCAACCGTCTCACACGCTCGCGAGACGCGCTGGTGGCCGACCTGCCGGGCCTGACCCGCGATCGCCATTACGGCGAGGGCCGGGTCGGCAAGCGTCCTTTCCTCGTGATCGATACCGGCGGCTTCGAGCCGGTGGCCAAAGAGGGCATCATGCACGAGATGGCCAAGCAGACCAAGCAGGCGGTCGCGGAAGCCGACGTGGTGATCTTCATCGTCGACGGCCGCCAGGGACTGACCCCGCACGACAAGACCATCACTGACTTCCTGCGCAAGTCCGGCCGCAAGGTCATGCTGGTCGTGAACAAGTCCGAAGGAATGAAGTACACGACGGTGGCCGCCGATTTTTATGAACTCGGTCTGGGCGATCCGTATGTGATCTCGGCAGCGCACGGCGACGGCGTGCCTGACCTCGTCGAGGAGGCGCTTGACGAGGCGCTGGCCGGCAAGCAGGAGGACGAAGAGGACGAGGCCAAGGTGCGCGGCATCCGCATCGCCATTGTTGGGCGCCCGAACGTCGGCAAATCGACCATGGTGAATACGCTGCTTGGCGAAGAGCGCGTGATTGCGTTCGACATGCCGGGCACCACGCGCGACTCGATTGAAATTCCTTTCGAGCGCAACGGTCGCCATTATTCGCTGATCGATACTGCCGGCATCCGGCGCAAGGGCAAGGTCTTCGAGGCCATCGAGAAATTCTCGGTGGTGAAGACCTTGCAGTCGATTTCAGAGGCCAACGTCGTGCTGCTGCTGCTCGATGCGCAGCAGGATATTTCGGAGCAGGATGCGCACATCGCCGGATTCGTGCTCGAAGCGGGCAGGGCGCTGGTCATTGGCGTGAACAAGTGGGATGGCCTCGATCATGACAAGCGCGAGCACATCAAGCGCGAGATCGAGCGCAAGCTGTCCTTCCTGTCGTTCGCGAACATGCATTTCATCTCGGCGCTGAATGGCACCGGGATTGTGCCGATGATGAAATCCGTCGATTCCGCTTATGCAGCGGCGATGGCCAAGCTGCCGACGCCGCAGCTGACGCGCGCGCTGCAGGAAGCCGTCGACCACCAGCAGCCACGTCGCAAGGGCGCGGTGCGGCCGAAGCTGCGCTACGCGCACCAGGGTGGTCAGAATCCGCCGGTGATCGTTGTGCATGGCAATTCGCTTGATGCGATCGATGCCAACTACCGGCGCTATCTCGAAAAGCATTTCCGCGACTGCTTCAAGCTGACGGGCACACCCTTGCGCATCGAGTTCCGCTCGGGAAAAAACCCCTTCACAAAGGCGGAATAGTCCACACTTTGTGCAATGCGGTTTGCCAGCGCTAGGCAAAATCGATTACATTCGCTGCAGGCCGTGATTTGGGCGCTCGTCTTTTTCGGCGCCAACACAATCTCCTGAACCTTAGAAAAACACGGAGCTTCCATGAGCAATAAAGGGCAACTCCTACAAGACCCCTTCCTGAACGCACTGCGCAAAGAGCACGTTCCCGTTTCGATTTACCTGGTCAACGGCATCAAGCTGCAGGGCCATGTCGAATCGTTCGACCAATACGTCGTGCTGCTTCGCAATACCGTCACGCAGATGGTCTACAAGCACGCCATCTCCACCGTGGTGCCCGCACGTGCGGTCAACCTCAACCAATCCGAGTCCGAGTCTGAGTAATCTCCTGCCTCGGGCCATCCCCGGGGCCTCTTCATGCGTGCAGTCCTGGTAGGCGTTGATTTCGGTCGCGGGGATTTCCTCGCGAGCCTCGAAGAACTTGCGCTGTTGTCCAAATCCGCCGGCGCCGAGCCGGTCGCGTCCGTCACGGGTCGGCGTTCCAGCCCGGATCCCGCGTTGTACGTCGGATCGGGCAAGGCCGAAGAGGTTCGTGAGGTCGTAGCCGATCTCAGTGCGGAAATCGTCATCTTCAACCACGCGCTGTCGCCGGCCCAGCAGCGCAACCTTGAACGCCACCTGAAGGTGCGCGTGGTCGACCGTACCAGCCTGATCCTCGACATCTTTGCGCAGCGCGCGCAAAGCCACGAGGGCAAGGTGCAGGTTGAGCTCGCGCAGCTGCAGCACCTCGCCACGCGGCTGGTGCGCGGCTGGACCCACCTTGAGCGGCAGAAGGGCGGCATTGGCCTGCGCGGGCCCGGCGAGACCCAGCTTGAGACCGATCGCCGCCTGATCGGCGAGCGCGTCAAGATGCTGCGCGCGAAGCTCGACAAGCTGCAGAAGCAGCGCATGACGCAGCGCCGCGCGCGGGAGCGCAGCCACACGTTCTCTGTGTCGCTGGTCGGCTACACCAACGCCGGTAAATCGACGCTGTTCAACAACATGACCAAGGCCGGCGTGTATGCCGCCAACCAGCTGTTTGCGACGCTCGACACGACGTCGCGCCGCGTCCACCTGGGCGAGGTTGGCAACGTGGTGGTGTCCGACACAGTGGGTTTCATCCGCGAGCTGCCGACCCAGCTGGTGGCCGCATTCCGCGCGACGCTGGAAGAGACCGTGCATGCGGACCTGCTGCTGCATGTCGTCGATGCGGCCAGTCCGGTGCGCGACGAGCAGATCGAGCAGGTCAATGCCGTGTTGCAGGAGATTGGCGCCGATCACATTCCACAGGTCCTCGTCTGGAACAAGATCGACCTGGCGGGGCTGGAGCCGGCGGTCGAGCGTGATGAATATGATAAAATCCGTCGGGTTTTTGTCAGTGCCCAAACTGGTGCCGGCATCGATCTGCTGCGCAGCGCGATTGCTGAATTTGCGTACAAAAAGACCTGACCGCGGAACGCGACGGCATGCTCGAATCGATTGGTAAAAAACTCGGCCTGAAGTTTTCCCTGAACGACCCCCGCTGGGGGCGTGGTTCGCAGGAGAACGAGGGAGAGGGCAACCGCCAGAATGGCGGTCGCCCGAATGACGGTCCGCCTGACCTCGACCAGCTCTGGCGCGATTTCAACCAGCGCCTGAACCGGATGCTCGGCGGCCGCGGTGGTCGTGGCGACGGTGGCTCCGGCGGCCCGGGCGATGCGCGCGGTGCGAGTATCGGCATCGGCGTCATCGGTGCAGTCATCATTTTCCTCTGGCTGGTCAGCGGTTTCTTCATCGTGCAGGAAGGCCAGACTGGCATTGTTCTCACGTTCGGCAAGTACAGCCACTCGGCGCAGCCTGGCTTCAACTGGCGCTGGCCGTACCCGATCCAGTCGCATGAGGTGGTTAACCTGTCGCAGGTGCGCACCGTCGAGGTGGGCTACCGCAGCAACGTGCGCAACAAGCTTGCGCGCGAATCGCTGATGCTGACCGACGACGAGAACATCATCGACATCCAGTTCGCCGTGCAGTACCGGCTGAAGGATGCGTCTGACTGGGTGTTCAACAACCGCGACCAGGAAGAGACCGTCAAGCAGGTCGCCGAGACGGCGATCCGCGAGATCGTCGGCAAGGCCAAGATGGATTTCGTGTTGTATGAAGGGCGCGAGAAGGTCGCGTTCGACACCAGCGCGCTGATGCAGCAGATCCTCGACCGTTACAAGACCGGCGTGCTGGTCACCAACGTCACCATGCAGGCGGTGCAGCCGCCGGAGCAGGTGCAGGCAGCGTTCGACGACGCGGTGAAGGCCGGCCAGGACCGGGAGCGGCAGAAGAACGAAGGCCAGGCCTATGCGAACGACGTCGTGCCGAAGGCGCGCGGCGCGGCGTCGCGATTGCTGCAGGAGTCCGAGGGCTATCGTGCGCGCGTGATCGCCAACGCGGAAGGCGAGGCGGCACGTTTCAGCAAGGTTCTCGTGGAATACCAGAAGGCGCCGGGCGTGATGCGCGACCGCATGTACATCGATGCGATGCAGCAGATCTTCGCCAGCACGACCAAGGTGATGGTCGATACCAAGTCCAACAACAGCATGATCTATCTGCCGCTCGACAAGCTGATCGCACAAACCGCAGCAGAATCCGCGGCCGCTGCCCCGGTGCAGCCGGCGCCGCCGGCGCTCGGCGACGTGCCGCCGCCGGCCGAGAATCGCGCCGCACCGCGCGACCGGGATCGTTCGCGTGAAAGGGAGACCCGCTGATGAGCCGCCTGTTCTCCTATGCCATTGCCGGATTGATTGCGCTGGCGATTCTGATGTCGACGCTGTTCGTGGTCGACCAGCGCCAGTATGCGATCGTGTTCGCACTCGGCGAAGTCAAACAGGTAATCAAGGAGCCGGGGCTGCACTTCAAGCTGCCGCCGCCTTTCCAGAACGTGATGTTCCTTGACAAGCGCATCCTGACGCTTGATACGCCGGAGCCCGACCGTTTCATCACGGCCGAAAAGAAGAACATCCTCGTCGATGCGTTCGTGAAGTGGCAGATCATGGATCCGCGACTGTACTTCGTGTCCTTCAGCGGCGACGAGCGTCGCGCGCAGGACCGGATGGCGCAGATCGTGAAGGCTGCGCTGAACGAGGAAATCACCAAGCGCACCGTGCGCGAAGTGATCTCCGGCGAGCGCGGCAAGGTGATGGATGCAATCCGCACCAAGGTAGCGAACGAAGCCAAGCAGATCGGCGCCCAGATTGTCGACGTGCGCCTGAAGCGCGTCGACTATGTCGAGCAGATCAACAATTCCGTCTATGAGCGGATGAAGTCCGAGCGCGCGCGAGTCGCGAACGAACTGCGCTCGACCGGCGCTGCCGAGTCCGAAAAAATTCGTGCCGATGCCGACCGCCAGCGTACCGTGATCCTGGCCGAAGCCTACCGGCAGGCCGAATCCGTCCGCGGCGAAGGTGATGCGAAGGCAGCGCGCATTTATGCGGAAGCCTTTGGCAAGAATCCGGAGTTCTACAAGTTCATGCGCAGCCTCGAGGCCTACAAGGAAAGCTTCAAGACGCGCAGCGACGTGCTTTTGATTGACCCGAATTCCGAGTTCCTGAAGTACTTCAAGGCTCCGGGCGGCGCGAAGAAGTAAGGCGCCCGGTGGCCTGTTCCTTGCTGGCCGCGCTCGGCCTGTTTTTTGTGCTGGAAGGGCTGATGCCCTTCCTGGATCCCCGCAGGTGGCGCAGCACTTTCCTGCAAATTGCGCAATTTTCGGACGGCCAGATCCGTTTTTTCGGGCTGGTCGCCATCCTGTTTGGTATCCTCCTGCTCGCATTCAACCTTTTGACCGCTTAACAACCGATTTCCATGCCCAACTGGCTGCTTCCCGAGAACGTTGCCGATGTCTTGCCGTCCGAAGCGCGCAAGACCGAGGAACTGCGCCGCGCGCTGCTCGACAACTTCCGGCGCTATGGCTACGAGCTGGTCGCGCCGCCCATGCTCGAATACCTCGAGTCGCTGATGCCGGTGGCCGACGAAGACCTCGACCTGCGCATGTTCAAGCTGGTCGACCAGCTGTCCGGCCGCACGATGGGTGTGCGCGCCGACATGACGACCCAGGTGGCGCGCATTGACGCGCATCTGCTGAACCGGCCGTCCGTCACCCGCTTGTGCTATGCCGGCACGGTGCTGCATACGCGTCCGTCCGGTTTCCACACCACGCGCGAACCGCTGCAGATCGGCGCCGAGCTCTACGGCCATGCCGGGCTGGAGGCGGATATCGAGATCCAGGCGCTGGCGCTGGCGTCGCTGAAGCTGGCCGGCCTGACCGATGTCACGCTCGACCTGTCGCATGCCGGCATCCTGCGCGCCCTGATTGAGGGTGATGCTGTCGCGACGCGCCAGTCCGCCGAGCTGATCGCGCTGTTGCGCGCCAAGGACTTGCCGGGCCTGCAGGCGCTGGTCGCGGGATTTTCCGCGCCGGTGCGGGATGCGGTGCTCGCGCTGGCATCGCTGCATGGCGGCGTCGACGTGCTGGCGCGCGCGAAAGCACTGTTGCCGGCGGAGCCGGCCGTGGTGGCGGCGCTTGACGCGCTGGACCTGCTGGCGCGTTCCGCCGGCGCGGTGCGCGTCAACATCGATCTGGCCGACCTGTCGGGCTACCAGTATGAGAGTGGCGTGATCTTTGCGCTGTACGTGCCCGGCCTGCCGAACGCGGTAGCGCGCGGCGGACGCTATGACCAGGTCGGCGAGGCATTCGGCCGTGCGCGGCCGGCGACCGGTTTCTCGATGGACCTGCGCGAGATCGCGCGCCTGTTGCCGGCGGCGGAGCCCGCATCGGCGATCCGCGCGCCGTGGGGGCTGGAGCCGGCGCTGCAGTCGCTGATCGCGTCGCTGCGCGCCGAAGGGGAGATCGTGATCCAGAACCTGCCGGGACACGAGCGCGACCATCAGGAATTCGACTGCGATCGCGAGATCGTCGCCGACCAGGGACAATTCATCATCAAGCCGCTGCGGTAAGAGCGGACAACATTCGAGATTCAAACATCATGGCTAGAAACGTTGTTGTCATCGGCACCCAGTGGGGCGACGAGGGTAAAGGGAAAGTGGTCGACTGGCTGACCGACCATTCGCAGGGCGTGGTGCGCTTCCAGGGCGGCCATAATGCCGGCCACACGCTGGTGATCGGCGGCCAGAAGACCGCGCTGCAGCTGATCCCGTCGGGCATCATGCGCGCCGGCGTCGCCTGCTATATCGGCAACGGCGTCGTACTGTCCGTGCCCGACCTGCTGCGCGAGATCGACAAGCTCGAGGCTTCCGGCGTCGAAGTCATGTCGCGCCTGAAGGTGTCCGAGGCCTGCCCGGTGATCCTGCCTTACCACACGGCGCTGGATGCGGCGCGCGAGGCAGCGCGCGGCGCTGCCAAGATCGGCACCACCGGCAAGGGCATCGGCCCGGCCTACGAAGACAAGGTCGCGCGCCGCGCGATCCGCGTCGCCGACCTGCTGAACGAGAAGCGCTTCGAGGAAAAGCTGCGCGAGAACCTCGACTACCACAACTATGTGCTGGTCAATTACCTGAAGGCTGACGCGGTCGACTTCCAGAAGACCTTCGACGACGCGATGGCCATCGTGCCGCGCCTGCGTCCGATGGTCACCGACGTGTCGAGCGCACTGTACGCCGCGCACAAGGCCGGCGCGAACCTGCTGTTCGAGGGCGCACAGGGCAGCCTGCTGGATGTCGACCACGGCACCTATCCGTTCGTCACCTCGAGCAACTGCGTGGCCGGCAATGCGGCCGCCGGTTCGGGCGTGGGCCCGAACATGCTGCATTACGTCCTCGGCATCACGAAGGCCTACACGACGCGCGTCGGCTCCGGCCCGTTCCCGTCGGAGCTGCCGACTGATGCCGGCATCGGCAAGCATCTCGCGTCGGTCGGTCACGAGTTCGGCACCGTCACCGGTCGCGCTCGCCGCTGCGGCTGGTTTGATGCCGCGCTGCTGCGCCGTTCGGTGCAGATCAACGGCGTGTCCGGCATGTGCCTGACCAAGCTCGACGTGCTCGACGGCCTCGAAACGCTGAAGCTGTGCACCGGCTACAAGCTCAACGGGAAGGTGGTCGATATCTTCCCGGTGGGCGCGGAAGAAGCGGCCGCCTGCGAGCCGATCTACGAAGAAATGCCGGGCTGGAAAGAGCCGACCGTCGGCGCGAAGAGCATGGATGCGCTGCCGGCCGAGGCGCGTGCCTACATCAAGCGCATTGAGGAACTGGTGGGCGTTCCGGTCGACATGGTCTCGACCGGTCCGGACCGTGAAGAAACCATCGTCCTGCGCCATCCGTTCAACTGATGGCGTAGGGGCTGGCGGGGCGATGTCGGCGCATTTGTGGGTCAGCTGGGACAATTATCATCGTCATATCGAACAGCTGGCGCGCATCGTCCATGAATCAGGTTACCCGTTTGACCGCGTGCTTTGCCTGGCACGCGGAGGCCTGCGCATCGGCGACGTGTTTTCACGCGTTTTCAAGACGCCGCTGCATATCCTGTCGACCAGTTCCTACCGCGAGGCGGCGGGAACCTTGCAGGGCGAACTCAGCATCGCCGAGCACATCACTTCCACCGACGGCCCGCTGGCCGGTCGCGTCCTGCTGATCGACGATCTGGTCGATTCAGGCGTCACGCTGGAACGGGTGAGGGCGCATCTGGGCGAGCGCTTCCCGTCAGTTACTGAAGTACGCTCAGCAGTCATCTGGTGCAAGGGCTGCTCCCTCATGCGGCCGGATTATTACGTCGAATACCTGCCGGACAATCCGTGGATACACCAGCCGTTCGAGGTGTATGACGAGATG
>CAYZXP010000056.1:0-16624 GCA_964482415.1 uncultured Bifidobacterium sp.
GAGACCGAGTTCAGCTTCACGCTCGATACCGACGCGGATGTGGGTGACAACCTGCGGGTGGTCATCAATGACGGCGACGGATACATCAACAATGCGGAAAAAACGGCGGTGGGCTTTACCGTGTCCGGCCTCGACAGCGATGCGAAAGCGACCGTCACCTTCAGGGATAGTGCGAACAACACTGTCGTGGTTTCCGATTTGAACAATGGTGCGACGGCGGTTAATTTGTCCGGCCTGCTCGATGGCTCGATCACTGCCGTGATCAGCACCCTCGACATAGCGGGCAATACCGCCGGCGGGGCAGGTGACAGCAGCATCAAGGACACCAGCGCCCCGGAAGCGACCGCCATTCCGCTCGCGGTCGTCGAGAATGCACCTATCCTGCTGCCCCTCGTGCAGGACTGGCTGATCGATACCGTCGATCAGTCGAATATTCAGGTTGGCGCAATCCAATATGCGTGGGCAACGGGCTCTGTCTCAACCTCATTGATCAATCCCGTCAGCAAGCAGCCGGTCGAGTTGTCCACGCTGGCCGGCACCGTCACCTGGTCGTCGGATGGCAAGTCCCTGTTGATCCAGACCGATGGCAAGCTTGACTGGATGACGGCTGGCCAGCAGATCACCGCGACCATCAATTACACCGTTCAGGACAGTGCAGGCAACACGACCACGATGCCCATCACCCTTGCCATCATGGGATCGTCAACTGACGGCAAGGACAAGGTATTGAACGGCACCAATGGCGTCGACAAGTGGACCGGCGCCGAGGGTACCGATTACGGTCAGGGCGGCAACGGAAACGACATCCTGTCGGGCATGGCCGGCAATGACGCGCTCTACGGCGGCAATGGCAACGATGACATCAACGGTGGCACAGGCACTGATTATCTGTACGGCGACAGCGGAAACGACACTATTCGGGGTGGCGACGGTCATGACGTGATTTTCGGCGGCATGAACAACGACACACTGTACGGCGATGGCGGAAATGACCATTTCGTATTCATGGCCAAGACCAATAACGACAAGATCATGGACTTCGCCAAAGGGATCGACACGCTGCATCTGGTTGGCCTGGCACCTGTCGGCATGACTGCCAGCCAGTTCGTCACCACCTATGTGAAGGATGTCGGCAACGATCTCCTGATCACCATCGGGGACAGCACGATTACGCTCGTCGGTGTTGCCGACACCAGCAACCTGGCTAATTCGATCTCGTTCGTCATGCCGCAGTAAGCCGCAAATCCGTTCGTTGTACTGGCATTCATGCCAGTACAACGAGCAGGGCACCGAAAGCCGGGCCGGGTCAGGGATCCGCCCCGGCTTTTTTCATTCGTCCAGCGCACAGGGGCGCTTCGGCGCTCTCAGTTGCCCGTAATGCTTCGCACCAGCCACATGCCGAACGACGCGAGCAAGGCCACCAACAGCAGGCCCGTGAGCGCATGCAGCCAGTCGCGCCGGCTTGGCCAGCCTGCCAGCAGGCACTGCATCGCAGCAAGCTTCAGCCCGGTTCCACCGGCAGACAGCAGTGGCCATGACAGGGACTCGACCAACACCCATCCGCCAGCCGGCAGCAGCGCCATCGGCGCGAGGCCGACCGGCACGCTGTTCCACCAGCGCAGTCGCGTGAAGCTCACCGATCCCAGTTCCCAGCTGCCATCGGCCTGCCGGCGCGGGAGCAGGCTGATCGCGACCGGGCGTGCGCCAGTCAGCACGCCTGCGCCGTAATGCAGCAGTTCATGGGCGACCGTGCCCGGCCACAGCGCAATCGCATACACGGGCGGCCAGCGTCGCAAGGTCCGCAGCGCGCCAAAGATCAGCCCCATGGCCGCGCCGTGCGGGGCGAACGCCTGCAGGAAGGCCGTTGACGGCATGTGGAAAAAAAGGTCGGTCATGATGAAGGCAGGATTTTACGCACGCGCTGCCGGTTCCTGATCGACGCATGGTAGTCTGTCGCGGGCCAGGCGGCAGATGCCGGGGCGGCCCGTCGAACAGAAAATCAGAACAAGCATAAAACCAATAAGAGGAGACAAGTATGGCCACCGAGCTGTATCGGGAAGAGGCGAGCACGCTGGCAAGGCGGCTGGCACAGCGCGAAATCACTGCCGAGGCAGTGCTGCGTTCCTGCCTTGACAGGATCGCCGAGCGCGAGCCTGTCGTGCAGGCCTGGGAATTCCTTGATGTAGACGCCGCGCTCGCGCAGGCCCGCGCAATCGACGCCGGGCCGCAGCGCGGGCTGCTGCATGGCCTGCCCGTGGCCGTGAAGGACCTGTTCGACACCTTTGACATGCCCACGACCTATGGCTCGACCATCTATGCGAAGCACCGGCCGCTCGCCGATGCCGCCAGCGTCGCGCTGTGCCGCGAACAGGGCGCCGTCATGGTCGGCAAGACGGTGACCACGGAGTTCGCCACCTTCAAGCCCGGCAAGACCCGCAATCCGCACCGGGCAACGCAAACGCCGGGCGGATCGTCCAGCGGATCGGCCGCTGCTGTCGCAGACTTCATGGTGCCGCTCGCCTTCGCGTCGCAGACTGCCGCATCGGTGATCCGGCCGGCGGCATTCTGCGGCGTGGTCGGCTACAAGCCGAGCTACGGGCTGATCAACCGTTCCGGCGTGAAGGCGCTGTCGGACCCGCTGGACACGATAGGTTTCATCGCCCGCAGCGTCGATGACGTCGCCCTGTTCGCGGCGGCAGCCAACGGCGAGCGCAATGCGCCCGACCTTGCGCAGTCGGGCACGCCGCGCATCGCACTGTGCCAGACGCATGAATGGCCACATGCCGACGAAGACACCCGCGCTGCGTTCGCGCATGCCGAGGCGTCCCTCGGCAAGGCCGGCGTGCCGCTGCGCGACTTGCAGTTGCCGCTGCTGTTCTCGCAACTGCTGCAGGCGCAGAAAGAAGTGATGGCATTCGACCTCGCGCATTCGCTGGCAGACGAGCGATTGCGGCATCCGGCGCAGCTCAGCGACGGACTGTCGCAGATGCTCGCACAGGGACTGCGGGTGCCGGTTGAACGGCATCACGCCAACCTGCAGCTGGCGGCATCGGCACGCGCGATGATCCCATCGCTGCTGGGCGACACCGATGCGCTGCTGGCGCCGAGCGCGATCGGCGAGGCGCCTGGCATCGAGCAAACCGGCGACCCGGTGTTCGGCCGGGTATGGACTTTCCTCGGGCTGCCATGCGTGCACCTGCCTTTCTTCCGCGGTCGCACCGGCATGCCGGTCGGGCTGCAGCTGATCGGCCGGCACGGCGAAGACCTTGCGCTGCTGCGCGCAGCGCGCGCATTGTTGCCGATGCTGGCGCACGCATGATTTTCAATGCGCCAGGCTAACCTGGTTGCAATATCCGCAAGTTATAGTAGGCATCACGTTGCAGGCAAACGCGGGCCTGCAACGCGAGAAGCAATCCGAGACCGCGCACGAGACGAGGAGCTGCCATGAAAACACTGTTGATCGCAACCGCCGCACTGCTGGCTTTCGCGCTGTCCCCGGCGCAGGCCGCCACCGAGCAGCAAAACAAGATGGCGACCTGCAACAAGGAAGCCACTGGCAAGAAGGGGGACGAGCGCAAAGCCTTCATGAAGGAGTGCCTGAGCGCCAAGCCGGCAGAGGAAAAGAAGCCCGAGGTGAATGCGCAGCAGAGCAAGATGGCCACTTGCAACAAGGAAGCGGCCGGCAAGAAAGGCGACGAGCGCAAGAAGTTCATGAGCGAGTGCCTGAAGGCGAAGTGACCCCGGCGACGGCGGGCCGCTCCCGCGTGCGGGGGAGCGGCGCCTGCCGGTGACAGGAGTGGACTAAACATACTTGCTCAAAGTAAATTATCGTTTCGTCAGCAGCGCATAGGGTTGTCGATCCGGCATGCCGCGACTGGCTCGCTGTCGCATCGCAATTGAATAACTTACCGAAAACGGAGACAACTGCATGTCGCAACAAACCAAGTTCCTGCTCCCCGAGGACCGCATTCCCCGCGCCTGGTACAACATCCAGGCAGATCTGCCGAAGGCCCTGCCGCCGGTGCTGCATCCCGGCACGCTGCAGCCGATCGGCCCGGCCGACCTCGAGCCGTTGTTCCCTATGGAACTGATCATGCAGGAGGTCTCGACCGAGCGCGAAATCGAGATTCCGGAACCGGTGCGCGACGTGTACAAGCTCTGGCGTCCTGCACCGCTGTTTCGCGCGCACCGTCTGGAGCAGGCATTGCAGACCCCGGCCAAGATCTTCTACAAGTACGAAGGCGTGAGCCCGGCCGGCAGCCACAAGCCGAACACCGCAATCCCTCAGGCTTTCTACAACAAGCAGGCCGGCGTGAAGCGCCTGACCACCGAGACTGGCGCGGGCCAGTGGGGCACGTCGCTGTCGTTCGCGGGCTCGCTGTTCGACATCGACGTCACCGTGTTCCAGGTGCGCGTGTCCTACGACCAGAAGCCGTACCGCCGCGCGGTGATGGAAACCTACGGCGGGCGCTGCGTCGCGTCGCCGTCGAACGAGACGGCCTACGGCCGCCAGGTGCTCGCACAGCGTCCGGATCATCCGGGCAGCCTCGGCATTGCGATTTCCGAAGCCGTCGAAATCGCGGCCACCAACCCGGACACCAAATACGCGCTCGGTTCGGTGCTGAACCATGTGCTGATGCACCAGACCATCATCGGCATCGAGGCAATGGAGCAGCTGGCGATGGCCGACGTCTATCCTGACGTCGTGGTCGGCTGCACCGGCGGCGGCTCGAACTTTGCCGGCATTGCCTTCCCGTTCATCGGCGCCGGCCTGCGCGGCGGCCCGAAGCCGCGCATCGTCGCGGTCGAGCCGGCCGCCTGCCCGTCGCTCACGCGCGGCAAATACGCGTACGACTTCGGCGACACCGGCAAGATGGCGCCGCTGACCAAGATGCATACGCTGGGTTCGTCCTTCACGCCGCCGGGCTTCCATGCGGGCGGCCTGCGCTACCACGGCATGGCGCCGCTGGTCTCGCACCTGAAAGAACTCGGCGAGCTCGAGGCCGTCGCCTACCACCAGACCGAGTGCTTTGCGGCCGGCGTGCTGTTCGCCCGCCATGAAGGCATTGTGCCGGCGCCGGAGGCCAACCACGCGGTCAAGGGCGCGATCGAAGAGGCGCTGCGCTGCAAGCGTGAAGGCAAGAGCGAGGTGATCCTGTTCAACCTCTGCGGCCATGGCCATTTCGACATGGCCGCCTATACCAACTACTTCAGCGGCAACCTGAAGGACGAGAACTATAACGAAGCGGAACTGGCGATGGCGCTCGCCGGCCTGCCGAGCGTCCCGGAAGCCGCCTGAGCGGTTGACGGCGCAGCAAGGACACCGGGCACTCGCCCGGTGTTTTTTTTTGTGCGAACGTAACAGTTGCTCGCAACTGTCAGTCGCTTGTCAGGGATTGCTCAGCACTACGAAAGCTTGGCTTCTTAAGCTGTGCTGACGCTGGCCCCACTGTCGGGGCTGGCCCGGTAACGGGATTCTCCTGATGCGTTTTACATTATTCATTGCCAGCCTCGCGCTGGCGTGCGGCGCGGCGCAGGGCGCGGACGGCAACCTGCCGTTGACGCAAGTGCAGGCACAGGCACTGGCGCTCGAGCGCAACCACGACCTGGCGATTGCGCGGGCCACCGTCGCATCGGCGCAGGCGAACCTGCTGTCGGCCGGTGCGGCGCCTAATCCAGTGCTTGGCCTGTCAACCAGCAGCATCGATCCCGGCGGCCATAACGGCAGCGGATCACTGTGGCGCAAGCAGGTCGACACGGTCGTCAGCCTGAGTCAGCTGGTCGAACGCGGCGGCAAGCGCGAACTGCGCCGCGAGAACGCGCAGCACAACATGCGCGCGGCCGATGCCGATCTGCTCGACGTGCGGCGCCAGTTGCGCCTGCTGGTCGCCCATGCGTATGCCGACCTGCATGCGGCGCAGGACAAGCTCGCCGCGACGCGCGACGCCGCGCAGCTGCTCGACTCCATGCTCGGCGCCGCGCAGGCGCGCCGCAAGGCGGGCGACATCGCCGGCGCCGATGTCGAGCGGGTCCGCGTCGATGCGCTGCGCGCGAAAAACGACGTGGCCGCCGCCGATGCCGACGTCAGGCGGGCGCGGCGCACACTGGCGCTGCTGCTCGGCGAAGGCGAGCGCGCCGACCAGCTCGAAGCCGCTGACGCGTGGCCGCCGCTGGATGACGCCGCCTTGTCGTCCGGCGAATCCATTACCGGGATCATCGACCGCCGCCCTGACGTGCAGGCGGCCGCCGCGCGTATCGACGCTGCAGGCGCCGGCACGCGGCTGGCCGAATCGCTGCGCACGCGCGACGTATCGGTCGGCGTGCAGTACGAGCACTTTCCGCAACCGGGCTCGTCCAGCCCGGCCGGGAACAGCGTCGGCGTATCGCTGCAACTGCCGCTGTTCACCCGTTATTACTACGAAGGCGAGATTGGCGCGTCGCTGGCGGCGCTGGATGCGGCAAGGGAAAGCCATGCCCGCATGCGCGCTGTCGCCGAATCCGAGATCGGCACGGCGCTCGCTGCGCTGCGCGGCGCTGCCGAGCGTGTACGGCGCAACCGCGACGAACTGCTGGTCGCCGCGGAAAAGGCCGCCGCCGCGGCCGAGTACGCGTACAAGAACGGCGCCGTCGGCGTGATCGACATGCTTGACGCGCGCCGCACGCTGCGCGCGACACGGCTTGACGCACTTTCCGCACTGGCCGATTTCAGCAAGGCGCTCGCCAGCTGGCGCGCCGCCACCGAGACAACCGATCCTTCCCAACAATGAAAACCATCAGCAAGCTGGCCCTGGCGCTCGCCATCACGAGTGGCGCCGCCGGGATTGTCCTTTTCGCGCAGCGCAACCATGCCGAGCAGGAAGCGGCCGCGGAAAAGGCGCCGCCGCCGAAACGCGAACCGGGCGTCGTGCATTTCGAACGCGGCGAGCCGCAGTTGGCGGCATTGCGCGCCGAGCCGGTGAAGGCCGAAGCCATGCCGGCGGCAGACCCCGTGAACGGGCGCTTCGTGTATGACGAGAACGCCACCTCGCGCGTCAGTTCTCCGGTGCCCGGGCGGGTGATCGGGCTGCGTGCCGGCGTCGGCGACCGCGTGTCGCGCGGCGAGGCGCTGCTCGAAATCGATTCACCGGAACTGGCCAACGCCGAGGCCGACCGTGCCAAGGCCGGCAGCGAGGAAATGCGCAAGCGCCTCGCCTATGAACGCGCGCGCCAGCTGCATGAGCACGAGGTCATCGCGCGCAAGGAGCTGGAGTCTGCCGAAGCCGATTATCAGGAATCTCAGGCCGACACGCGCCGCGCCGCCGCGCGCCTGCGCAACCTGCAGGCGTCGGGCCATCAGAACGGCCGCTTCGTGCTGCATGCGCCGATCGGCGGCATCGTGGTCGAGCGCAATGCCAATCCCGGCCAGGAAGTGCGACCGGATCTCGACGCGCCGCTTTTCCTGATCTCCGACGTCAGCCGGCTGTGGATCCTGGTGGATGTGCCGGAACGCAGTCTTGGCAACATCCATGTCGGGCAGACCGTCGGCGTCGAGACCGACGCCTACCCGGAGCAGCGTTTCACGGCAACCGTTGAGCGTGTCGGCGTTGCGGTCGATCCGGTCACGCGCCGCGTGCAGGTACGCTGCGCCGTGAAGAACACGGAAGGCAAGCTCCGGCCGGAGATGTTCGCCCGCGTGTCCTTCCTTGCCGACGGCGAACGCAAGGGCATACGCGTGCCGAATTCGGCGCTGGTGACCGAGGGCATTTACGCATTCGTGTTTGTCGAGCGCTCGCCCGGCACTTTCGAAAAGCGCAAGGTCGGGCTGGCGCTGCGCGGCATGGACCATTCCTTCGTCGAGAGCGGGCTGAACGAAGGCGACCGGGTGGTCGTCGAAGGCGCGTTGTTGCTGAATTCCGAGGCCGCCGCCGATGCTCAGTAAGCTGATCCAGTTTGTCCTGACCCAGCGCGTGTTCGTGCTGGTGATGACGGCCGCGCTGTGCGCCTTCGGCTATCGCGCCGTCACCAACCTGCCGATCGAGGCCTTCCCCGACGTGCAGGACGTGCAGGTGCAGGTCGTGACGCAGTACCCGGGCCAGGCGCCGGAGGAGGTCGAGCGCAATGTCACGCTGCCGATCGAACGCGAAATGTCCGGCGTGCCGCGTCAGACGCAGCTGCGCTCGGTGACGATTTCGGGCCTGTCGGTGGTCACGCTGACCTTCGGCGACGGCACCGATGACTATTTCGCGCGGCAGCAGGTGCTCGAGAAACTGCAGAACGTGAACCTGCCGGCTGGCCTGCAGCCGCAGCTGGCGCCGCTGACGACGGCCGTCGGCGAGGTCTATCGCTACGTGCTCGAGATACCGAAGGACATGCCGCTGTCGGAAGCGCGCGCGATCCAGGACTGGGTGATCCGCCCGAACCTGCGCATCGTGCCCAACGTGGCCGATGTGGTCAGCTTCGGCGGCACGATCAAGGAATACCAGGTGAAGGTCGATCCGTATGCGCTCAAGCGCTACGGCATCTCGATCGAGCAGGTCAGCGCGACCCTGGCCGCAAACTCGGCCAACGTCGGCGGCGGCTTCGTGCGCCGTGGCGACGAGGCGCTGGTGATCCGCGGCATGGGCATCTTCAACAAGCTCGAAGACATCGGCCGCGTGGTGGTCAGCGCGAAGGATGGCAAGACCGTGTTGGTCTCCGATATCGGCGAGGTGGTGATCGGCGCGCGCAACCGTTCCGGCGTGGTGTCGTACAACGATCGCGACAGCGTCGTCGAGGGCATCGTGCAGATGACCAAGGGCGGCAACGCGACCAAGGTCGTGACCGAGCTGAAGGAAAAGATCGAGCAGGTCAACGCGAAGCTGCCCGCGGGCGTGAAAATCCATCCGATCTACGACCGCACCGAGCTGATCGGCCACACGGTAGCGACGGTGGCCGAAAACCTGCTGGTCGGCGCGGCGCTGGTGATCGCGCTGCTGATCATCTTCCTGCGCAACTGGCGCGCCGCGCTGATCGTCGCGACCGTGATCCCGCTGTCGCTGCTGTTCGCGTTCATCTTCCTCGATGCGCGCGGCATCCCGGCCAACCTGATCTCGCTCGGCGCGGTGGATTTCGGCATCATCATCGACGGTGCGGTCGTGCTGGTCGAGGCGCTGATGGTGCGGCTGACGCTGACGCAGTTTGACCCGGCGCTGGCCCATGAGGGCACCGTCGCGCTGCGCATCGCGCAGCTGCGGCGCACGGTGATCGAGATGGGCCACCCGATCCTGTTCGCGAAGGCGATCATCATCGTCGCGTTCATCCCGATCTTCACGTTCCAGCGGGTCGAGGGCAAGATCTTCGCACCGGTGGCGCTGACGCTGTCCTTCGCGATGCTGGGCGCGGTGATACTGACCATGACGCTGGTGCCGACCATGCTGGCGCTGACGCTCCGCCGCAACGCGATGGAAGAGAAGCACATTGCGTGGATGGACTGGCTGCAGCGGCGCTACCGCGACTTCCTCGGCTGGGTCGCCGGCCATCGCTTCGTCGTTGCCGCCGCGTCGGCTGGCGTGCTGGCGGTGAGCCTGCTGCTGTCGCCGCTGCTGGGCAGCGAATTCGTGCCGAAGCTGGACGAGGGCAACATCTGGCTGACGATCAGCCTGCCGCCGGCCACGTCGCTCGATGCGTCGAAGACCATCGAGCGGCAGGTCAGGGCGGTGCTGCGCAGTTATCCGGAGGTGAGGAGCGTGATTGCGCACGTCGGCCGTCCGGACGACGGCACCGATCCGAAAGGGCCGAACAACATCGAGATCCTGGCCGACCTGAAGCCGGCCGGCAGCTGGCGCTTCCCCGACAAGGAGTCGATGGTCGCCGACATGGGCAAGAAAATCCGTGCGATTCCCGGCGTGCCGACCAACTTCTCGCAGGTCATCCAGGACAATGTCGAGGAAGCGCTGTCCGGCGTGAAAGGTGAGATCGCCGTCAAGATTTACGGGCCCGACCTCGAGATCCTGACCGAAAAGAGCGAGCAGGTCGCCCATGTGCTCAGGGGCATACGCGGCGCCACCGACGTGCAGGCCATCCGCATCGGCGGCCTGAGCGAGGTTGACATCGCGATCGACCGCGAACGCATCGCCCGCCTCGGCGTCAACATCGCCGGCGTGAACGCGGCGATCCAGACGGCGCTGGCCGGCATGGCAGTCAATACCTTCTATGAAGGCGACAAGCGCTTCGACGTGACCGTGCGCCTGAAGGAAACCTATCGCAACGCGGTCGACGACATCAGCCTGCTGCAGGTGTCGCTGCCGGAAGGGCGCGGCACGGTGAACCTCGGCGACATCGCGCACATCGAGGTGCGGCAGGGCGCGGCGCGCATCAGCCGCGAGGCCGGCGGCCGCATCGCGCTGGTCAAGTCGAACCTGCTGGGGCGCGACCAGGGCAGCTTCGTCACCGAGGCGCAAAAGAAAGTGCGCGAGAAGGTGAACCTGCCGCCGGGCTACACGCTGGCCTGGGGCGGGCAGTTCGAGAACCAGCAACGGGCAGTGAAGCGGCTGACCGTGATCGTGCCGATCACGATCCTGCTGATTTTCTCGCTGCTGTTCTGGGCGTTCAAATCGGTACGCAAGGCCTTGCTGATCATGATGATCGTGCCGTTCGCGATGATCGGCGGCATTGCCGCGCTGGCACTCGCCGGCCTGCATTTCTCGGTGTCGGCGGCGGTCGGCTTCATCGCGGTGGCGGGCATTTCAGTGCAGAACGGCGTGATCATGGTCGAGCAGATCGTCGAGGTGCTGCGGCGCGAGCGCAGCGTGCCGGCGGCGGCGGTCGAAGGCGCGGTGTCGCGCCTGCGGCCGATCCTGATGACGGCGCTGATGGCCGGGCTCGGCCTGCTGCCGGCCGCGCTGTCGCACGGCATCGGTTCCGAGACCCAGCGTCCGTTCGCGCTGGTGATCGTCGGCGGCATCGTGTCGGCGACATTCTTCACCTTGCTGTTGCTGCCGCTGGCCTATCCGTATTTCCATGACCGCAGCGCCGAGGTCATTCCACCGTCGCCGGCCTGACGCTCTGGCACAATACCGGGATTACAGATGCCGAATTTTCATATGCACGTATTGCTGGTGGAAGATGACCTGGTGCTGGCCGACGGGATCGCACGCATCCTGCGCGGCCATGGCATGGTGGTCGACGTAGTGCATAACGGCGAGGATGCCGACCGGGCGCTGGCCTCACGCGAGGTCTCGGTGGTGGTGCTGGACATCGGGCTGGCCGGCATTGACGGTTTCGAGGTGGTGCGGCGGCTGCGCGCGCGCGGCTCGACCATGCCGGTGCTGCTGCTGACCGCGCGCGACGACGTGCAGGACCGTGTGCGCGGGCTCGAGATCGGCGCCGATGACTATCTGGTCAAGCCCTTTGCCGCGCCGGAACTGGTCGCGCGCCTGAAGGCCCTGGTCCGGCGCAGCAATCCGCGGGCCATCGACCTGCAGCTCGGCGGGCTGCAGCTCGACCCGTTCGCGCGCCGCGCGACGGTCGACGGACAGGTGGTCGACCTGTCCGCGCGCGAATGGGCCGTGCTCGAATACCTGATGCAGAATGCGTCGCGGGTGGTGTCCAAGCAGCAGATCATCGACGCCATCCTGCCCTGGGGCGAGGAAGTCACGCTGAACGCGGTCGAAGTCTACGTGTCGCGCATCCGCGCGAAGATCGCGTCCGCGGGCATCACCATCAAGACCATCCGCGGCTTCGGCTACATGCTGGAGCCGGCGTCTGCCCAATGAGCCTGCGCTCGAAGCTGCTGAAGTGGCTGGTGGTGCCGCTGGTGGCGGTGAACTCGATCGCCGCCGGCAGCGCCTACTGGCTCGCCTGGATACCGGCGCAGTCCGCGCTCGACCAGAGTCTGGCCGATGCCGCCTGGGCGCTGGTGCCGCATGTGCAGGAAAGCGGCAGCTCGCTCGAACTCAGCCTGTCGCAGCAGGCCGAGCAGGTGCTGCGTGTCGACCATTTCGACACCGTGTTTTTTGTCGTGCGCGACCAGCTCGGCCGCACGATTGCCGGCGACAGCGATTTTCCCGATCTCAAGCAGCCCGAGAAGATGAATGTCTACACCGCCTATCCGGCGCTGATGCGCGGGCAGGACGTGCGGGCGATCACGCTGCGCACGGTGATCGCCGGCGTGCCGATCATGATCGGCGTGGCCGAGACGCGCATCAAGCGGCAGCAGATCCGCATGCGCATCCTGTGGTCGCTGCTGGCGCTCGAAACGGTGCTGCTGCTGCTCATTCCCGCGGTGATCTGGCTGGTGCTCGACAAGGGCTTCCTGCCGCTGCGGACAATCCGCGACGACCTGGCACGCCGCACGCCGGATGACCTGTCGCCGCTGCCGGTAGGCGACGCGCCGCAGGAAATCGTGCCGTTCATCCGCGCGCTGAATGACTTGCTCAGGCGCGCGCACGACAGCGCGCGCGCCAAGCAGGACTTCCTTGCCAACGTCGCTCACCAGTTGCGCACGCCGCTGGCGGGCTTTCGCGCGCAGCTGGAATGGCTGCGCGAGCACCACCGTCAGGATGGCGAGACGGCGCAGTCGACCGCGATGATGCTGGCCTCGACCGACCGCATGGTGCGCCAGGCCAACCAGCTGCTCGCGCTGGCCCGTTCGGAGCCCGGCGGCATCGTGCGGCAGCGTTTCGAGCGCGTGTCGCTGGACCGGCTGGTGGCGGAATCAGTGCAGCAATTCGTGCAGCAGGCGCTGGCCAAGGACATCGACATCGGCTTCGACCTGCAGCCGGCCAGCGTGCACGGCGACGCCTTCCTGCTGCGCGACCTGGTCGACAACCTGGTCGACAATGCGATCCGTTACACGCCGCGCGGCGGTGTGGTCACGGTCAGCTGTGGCAGCGAAGGCGGGCATGCGCAGCTGCGCGTCGAGGACAATGGCCCCGGCATTCCCGACTCGCAGAAAGACCGCGTGTTCACCCGTTTCTACCGGCTGGACCAGACGCAGTCGGGCAGCGGTCTGGGCCTGGCGATCGTGCGCGACATCGCGACTGACCACGGTGCGCGCATCGAAGTCGGTAGCGGCGCGGGCGAGCGCGGCACGCTGTTCCGGGTGGTGTTCCCGGCGCTGCCGGCGGAAGCCGCCGTATAATCGCGCTCCAGACCGAACCGGGCGCCACGCCCGCATTCCCGTGACCTACAGCGTCAAAGAAATTTTTTACACCTTGCAGGGCGAGGGCGCCCAGGCCGGGCGTCCCGCGGTGTTCTGCCGCTTCGCCGGCTGCAACCTGTGGACCGGCCGCGAGGAAGACCGCGCTGCCGCGACCTGCCGCTTCTGCGACACCGACTTCGTCGGCACCGATGGCGTCAACGGCGGCAAGTTCGCCACGGCGGCCGAACTGGCCGCGCGCATTGATGCGCAATGGCCGACCGACCGACCGCTGCGCAAGTACGTGGTGTTCACCGGCGGCGAGCCGCTGCTTCAGCTGGACGCCACGCTGCTCGACGCGATGCATGCGCGCGGCTTCGAGGTGGCGATCGAGACCAACGGCACATTGCCGGTGCCGGACGGCGTGGACTGGGTATGCGTCAGCCCGAAGCAGGGCGCTGCGCTGGTCGTCGGGCGCGGCGACGAACTGAAGGTCGTGATCCCGCAGGACGGGCAGGACCTGCAGGCGTTCGAGGCGCTGGACTTCACCCATCATTTCCTGCAGCCGATGGACGGCCCCGACAAGGCGAAGAACACGCAGCTGGCGATCGACGCCTGCAAGGCCAACCCGCGCTGGCGGCTGTCGATCCAGACGCACAAGCTTTTACAGATTCCCTGAACTGAACCGCACCATGCTCACCATTACCCGCAAGCTCGAATTCGACGCCGGGCACCGGATTCCCGACCACAAGAGCCAGTGCCGCAACCTGCACGGCCACCGTTACACGCTGGAGCTCACGCTGGTCGGCAACGTGATCGAGCAGGAGGGCAACTCCGACAACGGCATGATCATGGACTTCTCTGACGTGAAGTCGCTGGCAAAACAGCATCTGGTTGACGTCTGGGACCATGCTTTCCTGGTGTATTCCGGCGATGCCGCGGTGCGTGACTTCCTCGCATCGCTGCCCGGACACAAGACGGTCATCATCGACCGCATACCGACGGTCGAGAACCTCGCGCAGACGGCGTTCGACATCCTCAAGGCCGTGTTCATCGACCGCTATGGCACCGGCCTGCGGCTGCACAAGCTGGTGCTGCACGAGACGCCGAACTGCTGGGCCGAGATCAGCGAGGATTGAGTTGACCGACGAGGATTTCATGCGGCTGGCAATCGAGGCCGCCGGTCGTGCGCAGGCGCTCGGCGAAGTCCCGGTCGGCGCGGTGCTGGTCAAGGACGGCGAGGTGATCGCGACGGGCTTCAACCAGCCGATCGGCCGTCACGACCCGACCCATCACGCGGAAATCGCCGCGCTGCGCGCCGGCGCCGAGGCGCTCGGCAATTACCGGCTGCCCGGCTGCACGCTGTACGTGACGCTGGAGCCCTGCGTGATGTGCGCTGGCGCGATGATGCACGCGCGGCTGGCGCGCGTGGTGTTCGGCGCGTCCGACCCGAAGACCGGCGCCTGCGGCTCGGTCGTCAACCTGTTCGCCGAGGACAGGCTGAACCATCATGCCGAGATCAGCGGCGGCGTGCTGGCCGACGAATGCGGCACAATGCTGTCCAACTTCTTTGCAGAGCGGCGCCGGATGGCCCGCAGCGAGGCAACATGACCCGCCCCCTGACGATAGGCATCGTGGCACCGAGCGGCAGCGCGACCGACCCGGCGGCCGCGGCGCGCGCGCTGCAGCGATTGCGCGAGCTCGGCCATGAGGTCAGGGATTTTTCGGCGGGCGCGGCCCGCCACCAGCGCTTCGCAGCTACAGATGCCGAGCGCGTCGCGCAATTGCATGCGGCAGCGCGCGACCCGCAGGTCGAGCTGGTAATCGCGCTGCGCGGCGGCTACGGGCTGTCGCGCATCCTGCCCGACATTGATTTCAGGCTGCTGGCCGACAGCGGCAAGCTGTGGGTCGGCCACAGTGATTTCACCGCATTGCAGATGGGCCTGCTGGCAACAACTGGCGCTGTGAGCTTTGCCGGCCCGATGATCTGCGACGACTTCAGCCGGGACGAACCCAGCGGCTTCACGCACGAGCATTTCTGGCGCGGCGTCAGTTCGCCTGCGCTGCAGGTCGACGTGCGCGCCACCGGCAATCCGGCCTTCCATGCCGAAGGCCGGCTGTGGGGCGGCAACCTTGCGATGCTGTGCCATCTGGTCGGCTCGCCGTGGCTGCCGGCGGTGGATGGCGGCATCCTGTTCGTCGAAGACATCAACGAGCACCCGTACCGGGTCGAGCGCATGCTGCTGCAACTCGCGCATGCCGGCATCCTCGAACGGCAGCAGGCGATCGTGCTCGGCGACTTTTCCGGCTACCGCCTGACCGAGTTCGACAATGGTTATGACTTCAGCAGCATGCTGGACTATCTGCGTGGCCGACTGGGCTTGCCTGTCTTGCAAGGTCTGCCGTTCGGGCATACCCGGGACAAGCTGACGCTGCCGGTCGGTGCGCAATGCGTGTTGCAGTCCGATGCCGCCGGCTTTTCGATGGCGCTGTCCGGCCATCCGGTGCTGGCAACCCGCTAAACGGCGCGACTACCACCGTCAGACGTATGCCGGACGCGGCCACGGAACGGCCAGCCGCCGGTGGCCGGCCCTGCCCGATGGTAAAATCCGGGGTTTTCCGTTCCGCCGGCAGGCCTCAGGGTCGTCGCCGGGGCGATGTCATTTTCTTCATTCATTCCGCTCCCACAAGGTCCCAGCTTGCTTTCCACCGCCAATATCACGATGCAGTTCGGCGCCAAGCCGCTTTTCGAGAACATTTCCGTCAAATTCGGTGACGGCAACCGCTATGGCCTGATCGGCGCCAACGGCTGCGGCAAGTCGACCTTCATGAAGATCCTCGGCGGCGACCTCGAGCCGAGCGCGGGCAACGTGATGCTGGACGTGAATGAGCGCCTCGGCAAGCTGCGCCAGGACCAGTTCGCCTATGAAGACATGCGCGTGCTGGACGTCGTGATGATGGGCCACACCGAGATGTGGGACGCCATGGCCGAGCGTGACGCGATCTACGCGAACCCGGATGCGACCGACGAAGATTACATGAAGGCCGCCGACCTCGAGGCGAAATTCGCCGAGTATGACGGCTACACCGCCGAGGCGCGCGCGGGCGAGCTGCTGCTCGGCGTCGGCATTCCGCTGGACCAGCACAACGGCACGATGAGCGCGGTGGCGCCGGGCTGGAAGCTGCGCGTGCTGCTGGCGCAGGCACTGTTCTCGAATCCGGACATCCTGCTGCTGGACGAACCGACCAACAACCTCGACATCAACACCATCCGCTGGCTCGAGGATGTGCTGAACCAGCGCAACTCGACGATGATCATCATCTCGCACGACCGCCACTTCCTGAACCAGGTGTGCACGCACATGGCCGACATGGACTACGGCACGCTGAAGATCTATCCGGGCAATTACGACGACTACATGCTGGCGTCCGCGCAGGCGCGCACGCAGCAGCTGACAGCCAATGCAAAGGCGAAGGAAAAGATCGCCGAACTGCAGGACTTCGTGCGCCGCTTCTCGGCCAACAAGT